>DATKTF010000516.1:0-4566 GCA_035531255.1 Cellulomonadaceae bacterium | reverse complement strand
TCTGGGGCGCGGCTCTCCTCTGACGGCGGACCGGGGGCGGCTGACGGCGGACCTCAGCGGCGGGACCCTGGGACCCGCCGCGGGGCGGGGGTCGGCCTTCGTCAGCCGAGTCGCGACGCGAGGTCCTGAACGCCCTTGGTGTACTCCCAGTGCCACGGCTCGTGCGGTCCGCTGCCGCCCCGTTTCGCCCAGTCCGGGTTCTGCCACCCGTAGACGGCGCCGTTCTCGTTCAGCCACTCCCACGGAGCACCGGACGTCTCGTCCGAGCACAGGTCGACAGCGAGTCCCCACCCGTGGTTGCTCGTGCCCGGGACCGCGGCTAGTCCACCCTTCTCGTACTTGAGCGTCTTCTGGCTCGCCAGCGTGCGGTACCCGTCGGTCAGGCACAGGTCCGCCCCGAACCGCGCCTTGAACGCGACGTCCATCTCGGAGATCGCCACCGCCGCATCGGCGCGCAGCTGGTGCACACCGTCCCAGAGCGTGCAGAGCTCCGCAGTGTCGAGCTGACCGTTCGCGCCCGTCGGCTCGACGTTCGGGTTGCAGCCCGGCAGCGCGGAGCGATCCTGGGATCTGCTCGCGGCGATCTCGGCACGGGTGACGACCTGGTCGCCGCCGACGAGCGCGAGCGGTGGCGTGGTGGACACCACCCGCGAGGCGAGGATCACCTGCAGCGTGCTCGGGTACTCCACCGCGGTGGCACTGACCCGAGAGAGCCCTCCGACGAACGTGCCGTCACCGGGTGCGACGTGGTGGGTGAGCGGGAGCCCGACCGTGATGCCCCCGAGTGCCATCAGCACTCCGCCGCGAGCGAGCACCCGTCCGGGGCCTGAGGTCGCTCGCGCGCCGTTCTGGGACTGTCGACGCTCGCGGCGTGAGGGGACACCCGTGGCCGCGGTGTGCGGCGAGTGAGACCCCACGACACCTCCGACCGTTGAACCATGCACGAGCAGGACTCGGCTCCGCCGTGCCGTCAGCGCCGGCCCCTGCGACATGACGGCGCCCAGCAGAGCGGAGCGGTTACGAAACCATAACGGACTCGGGGCGTCTCACCAACATCCCCAAGGTCCCGGGTGGTCGACCAGGTCGGCATGACCCGGGCCCCGCAGTCCGGATGGCCTGCGCGATCCACCCGAACGGGTGACGGCTGCTGGCGCGTGCGTCGAGGTCAAGAGAGCTGGTCACGCTGCATCGAGTCGCGCACCTCGCCGACCAGCTCCTCGAGGATGTCCTCGAGGAAGACGATGCCGACGGTCGATCCACCCTCGTCGACCCGGGCGAGGTGCGTCCCGGTGCGCTGCATCGCGACGAGCGTGTCCTCGACCTCCGCGTCGGGTGCGACGACGGCGAGACCGCGGACCCGCCAGGTCGGCACCGGTGCGGTGCGCTCGTCCTGGTCGGCGTAGAGCACGTCCTTGAGGTGCAGGTACCCGATCAGGGTGCCGTCGTCCTCAGCGACCGGGAACCGACTGAACCCGGTCCGCGCCACCAGTCGCTCGACGGCGTCGGGTGTCGCACCGGCGTGCACGTGCACCAAGGCCGCGACCGGAACCATCACGTCGCGCGCCGTCCGGTCGGAGAACTCGATCGCGCCGGTGACCAGCCCCTGGGAGTCGTCGAGGAGCCCCTCGGCCCGCGAGCGTTCGACGATCGAGTGCACCTCCTCAGCCGTGAACGCGGAGGCGACCTCGTCCCTCAGCTCGACGCCCACCAGGCGCAACGCCCCGTTCGCGACCCAGTTGAGGACGTGGATGAGCGGTGCGACGACGCGGGCGACCCAGACCAACGGCGGCCCGAACCAGAGCACCGCGCGATCCGGACCGGCGACGGCGAGGTTCTTCGGGACCATCTCGCCGAGCACCACGTGCAGGTACACGACGACGGCCAGCGCGAGCACGAAAGCGATCGGATGGGTCCAGCCGCTCCCGACCCCCCAGCTCTCGAGCGGGCCCGCGACGACGCGCGCCAACGCCGGCTCCGCGACGAGGCCGAGGCTCGTCGACGAGACGGTGATCCCGAGCTGGGCGCACGCCAGCATCAAGGACACATGCTCCATGGCCCACAGCACGACGCGCGCACGGCGGTGCCCTGACTCGGCCAGCGGCTCGATGGCACTGCGTCGGGTCGACACGAGCGCGAACTCCGCGCCGACGAAGAAGGCGTTCGCCGCGAGCAGGAGCAGCCCGAGGGCAAGGGCCGTCCCCGTGCTCATGACGGCACCGGCCCGCCGGTGTTCGCGCGAAGTCGCTCGACGCGCCGCCCCGACATCTGCTCGACCTCGAGATGCACGCCGTCCACGTCGATCTCGTCACCGACGACCGGCACGCGTCCGAGGACCGCCATGACGAGCCCACCGAGGGTCTCGAACGGCCCGTCCTGCGTGATCCTGAGACCTGTCGTCTCCGCGAGCTCGTCGGGGCGCAGCAGACCGGGCACCGCCCACGAGCCGTCGACGCGCCGGGTCGACCCGCTCCGCCGTCGGTCGTGCTCGTCGCGGACGTCGCCGACGAGCTCCTCGACGACGTCCTCGAGCGTCACGACGCCCGAGGTCCCGCCGTACTCGTCGACCACGACAGCCATCTGGAGGCCGAGGGAACGGAGCTCGACGAGGAGAGGCCCGAGGTGCACGGTCTCGGGCACCCGCGGCGCATCGACCATCAGCGCGGCCGCCGGGACGTCCGTGCGCCGTGCGTACGGGACCCCGATGGCGCGTCGCAGGTGCACGAGACCGACGATGTCGTCGCGCGAGTCCCCGATCACCGGGAACCGGGAGTGCCCGGTCTCGCGCGCACGCTCGACCACGTCGGACGCGGTCGCATCGCGACGGAGGACGACCAGTCGCGTCCGGTCCGTCATCACGTCGACGGCCGTGAGCTCGGCGAACTCGAGAGAGTTCGTCAGGAGCGTCGCGGTGGACTCGTCGAGCGTGCCCACCTCGGCGGAACGCCGGACGAGGGCCACGAGCTCCTGGGCGGACCGACCGCCCGCCAGCTCCTCGCGGGGTTCGACGCCCGCCCGGCGAAGCAGACCGTTCGCACTGTTGTTGAACAGGCTGATCATCGGCCGCAGCGCGACGGTGACGGCGTGCTGCACCGGCGCGATCGCCCGAGCCGTGCCGAGCGGGTGGCTGATCGCGACGTTCTTGGGCACGAGCTCCCCGAAGATCATGGAGAAGCCGTTGACCAGCACCAGTGCGACTGCTCCGGCCACCACTCCCCCGACCGACCGCCCGAGCACCGACGCCTCGAGAGGCAGGCTGAGGACCCGCACGAGGGCCGGCTGCGTGAGGTATCCGAGCATGATCGTGGTGATCGTGATGCCGACCTGGGCGCCGGAGAGCTCGGTCGAGAGGCGGGTCAGAGCGGTCCGGACCGCCTGCCCCCGACGGTCGTCCGCGCGGGGATGGTCGGCGGCGACGGCCGGGTCAACCGTGACCAGCGAGAACTCGCCGGCCACGAAGATCGCAGTCCCGACCGTCAGCACGACACCGAGACCGATCAGGAGCCACTCGGTCACCATGCGAGGGTTCCGGCGCGGAGCGCAGCGGCGCCGGTCGACCAGCGCGAGACCGCCGGGACGGGCGCCGGGTGCAGAGCACGTGAGGGCACGGCAGCCCTGGTCGAGTCTCGCCGGAGAGCGTGGACCTGCCGGCCACGAGGTGAGCTGGACATGGTCGCCCCATCATATGGGCGCCGTCCGACGCGCCGCACGAGGCACGGCCGCACCGTCCGGGCACGTCCCAGGCCGTTGTGCCACGCTGTGCCCATGGTGACGTCGCCCGCTACCACCCCGAACGTCCTCGTGCTCGTCGTCGAGGACGAACCCGCCATCGCGACCGCGATCGCCCGACGGCTGTCCGGCGAAGGTTGGCGCGTCGAGATGGCGTTCGACGGCCACGCCGGTGTCGCCATGGCGGGCACGCTGCGTCCGGACGTCGTCGTCCTGGACGTCATGCTCCCCGGTCTCGACGGGCTCGAGGTCTGCCGACGCATCCAGGCGGAACGTCCGGTGCCGGTGCTCATGCTGACGGCCCGTGACGACGAGACGGACATGCTGATCGGCCTCGGTGTGGGCGCCGATGACTACATGACCAAACCGTTCTCGATGCGCGAGCTCGTCGCGCGGACGAAGGCTCTGCTGCGCCGCCAGGAGCGAGCGGCGCGAGCGGCGGAGATCGACACCGGGACGGCGGCGACCCTGCCCCCGCTCGTCGTCGGAGACGTCGCCGTGGACCGGGCCCAGCGACGTGTGCACCGCGGCAGCACGGAGGTGCACCTGACGCCGACGGAGTTCGACCTGCTCGTCACGCTCGTCTCGAGCCCGCGCACCGTGCTCACTCGCGAGAGGCTCCTCGCAGAGGTGTGGGACTGGGTCGACGCGAGCGGGACCCGCACCGTCGACTCCCACGTCAAGGCACTGCGCCGCAAGCTCGGCGCCGACCTGATCCGGACCGTCCATGGGGTCGGTTACGCGTTCGAGCCGTCCGAGCCCGCAGCCGGCCCTCAGGACCACGATCGCCCGGCGGGCCCCGGGGGCGCCGCGACGTGAGTCACCAACGCCACGCGAGCA
>DATKTF010000515.1:0-2904 GCA_035531255.1 Cellulomonadaceae bacterium | reverse complement strand
AGGTCGGCCTCTGCGGACCACCGGGACCGTGCCAGGTCGGCGACCACGGCCGCCACCCGGGGGTCCGCGGCGGTGAGGATCACCTCGGACAGATGAGCCTTCGCCTCGCCGTCGGTCGCCGGATCCGTCAGCGCACGCCGCAGCGAGCCCGAACCGTCGAGCGCGTCGACCACGGTGAACAGCTGCTCACCGAGGACGACCCCCTGCCCGCCCGCGGCCCGCAGCACCGGCTCGAACCGGTGCTGCACCGCGCGCAAGGATGCCTGGCTCGCTCCGCGCATCACTTCCCCTTGATGCTGACTGCCGTGCTCGCCTCGAGCTCGTCGAGGAAGCGGTCGACCACACGGGACTGACGAACCTCGTCGTCGAGCGACTCACCCACGATCTTGGAGGCGAGCTGCGTCGCGAGGACGCCGACGTCGGCTCGCAGCGTGACCATCACCTGCTGACGCTCGGCCTCGATCTGACGCAGACCCGTCTCGAGGATCCGGTTCGCCTCCTCCTGCGCCTTCGCCCGGAGGTCGGCCACGATCGCGTTGCCCTCGGTGCGCGCGTCCTCGCGGATGCGAGCAGCCTCGGCACGCGCCTCGTTGAGCTCCTTCGTGTACCGGGCGAGTGCCGCGTCGGCCTCGGCCTGGACCGACTCGGCCTTCTCGATGCCGCCCTGGATCCGCGCGGTCCGCTCGTCCAGCACCTTCTGGAAACCCGGGAGCGCGTAGCGGTAGAACGCGAACGCGATGATCGCGACGAAGACGGTCGACCAGACGATCTCCGAACCCGCGGGCACCAAGATGTTCCCGCCGCCCTCGGCGGCGAGGACCGTGCCTGTCAGGACGGTCGCGATCACTTGAAGAGGAAGCCTGTGATCAGGCCGAGCAGAGCGAGCACCTCGACGAAGCCGACACCGATGAACATCGTCGTGCGCAGCTGGCCGGCGACCTCGGGCTGGCGCGCGATGCCTTCGATCGTCTTGCCGATCAGGATGCCGATGCCGATGCCGGGACCGATCGCCGCGAGGCCGTAGCCGATGGTGGCGACGTTGCCGGAGACCGCGGCAAGAGTGGTGGTGTCCACGATGACTTGTTCCTTCCGTAGTACGTCGGACCGACCGGACCGACGTCGTGTGGCCTTCGGGGACCGTCCGGGCCCCGCTCAGGTTCTGGTCAGTGTTCCTCTTGGATGGACAGGTTCAGGTACACGGCTGCCAGCACCACGAAGATGTATGCCTGCAGGGCGGCGATGAACGCCTCGAACAGCGTCAGCGCGAGCGCCGCCCCGAAGGTCACCAGTCCGTACGCCTTGAGCGAGGGCCCGGCCTCGACGAGGAAGAACTCCGTCGCCGAGATGACGAGGACCAGCATGAGGTGCCCCGAGATCATGTTGGCCACGAGTCGGATCGCGAGTGTCGCCGGCCGGATCACGAACACGGTCAGGAACTCGATCGGCGTCAGCAGGACGTACATGTACGGGGGCACGCCGGGCGGGAACAGGCTCGTCCGGAGGAAGCCGCCGAGCCCGTGCGCGCGGACACCGGCACCGAGGTACATCACGAACACCCAGGCCGCGAGCACGATCGGAAGCCCGATGACCGATGTCCCGGCGATGTTCAGCCCGGGGACCACACCGGCGAGGTTCAGTGCCAGGATCGCGACGAAGATCGTCGTCAGCAGCGGGACGTACTTCTTGGCCTTCTCGGTGCCGAGCACCTCCTCCGCCACGTTCACGCGGACGAAGTCCAGCACGAGCTCGAGGATGTTCTGCCCGCGTCCCGGTACCAGCTTGGCGCGCCTCGCACCGACGACGAACACCGTGACGACCACGACGGTCACGACCAGGCGCACGAGCTGGATGCGGTTGAACTCGAAGGGCGTGCCCGCGAAGAGGATCGCCGGTGGGAAGAAGTCGGAGATCGACGGCGGCTGGAACCCGCCACCCTCACCAGAGGCGGCGAGTAGCTGTGTCGTCGCAGCGGTGAACAGAGCAGACTCCTGCGGGTGAGTGGGCCGTCGGAGCATCCGCCACAGTGCGCGAGTCCTGAACTCGGACGTGCGCCGCGAAGACTTCGAGGCACCTGGCCATCATGGATCGGGTGAAGCGTAACCTATGCGCGGTCGTCATCCCGACCGGGACGGTCCGGTGGTTCGGGACGCGTCGAGGTGTCGACGTAGGGGACGCGTCCGCGCAGGACGGCCCGGTAGTCGAGCAGCGCCGACCCGAACACCCCGACTGCGAGAACGACCGCCAGCACAGCGCGGTCATAGAAGACCTGGTCACGGATCACAGCGAGCACCACGATCACGACGATCATCTTGGCGAGCCAGCTGCCCATCACGACGGCCGCCGTGGTGGTCGCGCTCGAGTCCGCCGTGCGGAGCATCGCCACGACGGTCGTCCCGCTGAAGACGAGCGTGATCCCGACGCCGATCAGAGCGCCCCACACGCCCGGCAGCCCGCGCGCCGCCCAGCCCGCCGCGACCCCGACGGCGAGCAGCAGCACCAGGAGGCCCAGCATGCTCCGCAGGGCGACCGTGAACACCTCCGCGGCGGTGGACGCGCGGGCACCTCGAACCGGCCCCGGGTTCGGTCCTGGGCCGTCGGGCTTCGTCATGACGCGTGTCCTCTCGGGAGGGCGGGGGTGCGGGACCGGCCGCGGAGCGGACCGAGCGTGAGCACCGTGGAGACGACGGTGCCACCACCGAGCAGGATCAGCGCGGTGGTGGTGGACAGGATGACCAGCGAGGCGGCGCCGAACGCCGCTACCGCGGTCCAGAGATACATGATGATCACCGCACGGCGGTGCGAGTGCCCGAGGGCGAGCAACCGGTGATGCAGGTGCATGCGATCGGGATGGAACGGCGAGTGCCCGGCACCGACGCGTCGCACCACCGCCAGCACCATGTCCAG
>DATKTF010000514.1:0-7738 GCA_035531255.1 Cellulomonadaceae bacterium | reverse complement strand
GACGATCCGAGCAGCGCCGCGCACCGGGCAGGGCGAACCTGCCGATCAGGCCCCGGTGCCCTTGTCCCGTCGACGCAGGTAGCGCTCGAACTCCTGCGCGATCGCCTCACCCGAGGCCTCGGGGAGCTCGGCGGTGTCCTTGGCCTCTTCGAGCTGGTGGACGTACTCCGCGATCTCGGTGTCCTCGCTCGCGAGCTCGTCGACACCCAGCTGCCAGGCGGCAGCGTCCTCCGGCAGGTGACCGAGGGGGATCGGCTCGCCCAGCAGACCCTCGATCTTCGTCAGGATCGCCATCGCGGCCTTGGGGGACGGCGGGTGCGCGACGTAGTGGGGGACGGCGGCCCACAGGGAGATCGAGCGGAGCCCCCGGTCGGCCGCCGCCTGGTGGAGGACGCCGACGATCCCGGTGGGGCCCTCGTAGGAGTTGGCCTCGATCTCGAGCGCGCGCTGGATCGTCGGGTCGTCGCTCGTCGTGTTGACCGGGATCGGTCGTGAGTGAGGGACGTCGGCGAGCAGGGCGCCGATGGTCACGACGGTCGTGACCCCCAGGCCGGCCGCGAGGTCCAAGATCTCGGCGCAGTACCGGCGCCATCGCATCGAGGGTTCGATGCCATGCACGAGCACGACGGTCCGGCCGGTCTGGGGCGCGTGGGCGACCGCGATGGACGTGCTGGGCCAGGTGATGTGACGAGAGCCGTCGACATCGATGCCGACGGTCGGCCGATTGACCTGGAAGTCGTGGTACTCCTCGGCGTCGAGCTCGTCGACCTGCTCGGCCTCCCACACCTCGTGGAGATGGGCGAGGGCCTGGCTCGCGGCGCTCCCGGCGTCGTTCCAGCCCTCGAACGCGGCCAGCAGCACCGGTCCCTCGGGGTCCACGCGGGCCAGCCACTCGTTCTGCTCGCTCATCCGCCCAGCCTAGGTCGTCGGACGGCGGGACGACCCGGAGCCACGCGACATCTCGCCGGTCGGGTGTGGCGTCCGGCCGGCGACGCGCCCGCCTACGATCGTCCGATGACCCAGCCCTCGCGTCCCACCGGCGTGCCTGCGCGCGCGCGTTCCGCGGTGCCGCCAGAACGCCCGGCAGCGGTCCTGTGGGACATGGACGGCACGCTCATCAACTCCGAGCCGTACTGGATGGCGGCCGAGACCGAGCTGGTCGAGGCCCACGGAGGCAGGTGGACCCAGCAGGACGGGCTCGGTCTGGTCGGGAACGCGCTCGACGCCTCGGCGCGGGTCCTGCGCGCTGCCGGAGTCGATCTCGGGGTCGACGAGATCGTCGACCTTCTCGTCGAGCGCGTCAGGTCCCAGGTCCTCGGCCGGGTCCCGTGGCAGGCCGGCGCCCACCGGCTCCTGAGCGACCTCGTCGCGGCAGGGGTCCCGTCCGCGCTCGTCACGATGTCCTTCAGGCGACTCGCGGACGCCGTCGTGTCCGGTGCGCCGCCGAACGCGTTCGCCGCGGTGGTGTGCGGCGACGAGGTGAAGTACGGGAAGCCGGATCCCGAGCCCTACCTGCGGGCAGCGGCCGCGCTCGGCGTCGACGTCACGCGGTGCGTCGCCGTGGAGGACTCACCCGCCGGCGTGGCGTCGGCCCTCTCCTCCGGTGCCCGGACGATCGGCGTCCGGGTGATGGTACCGATCGAGCGCCGGCCGGGTCTCAGCAGGATCGGCAGCCTCGCGGACCTGGACCTCGACCTGCTCGGCCGGGTGGCCGGCGGCGAGGTGGTGGATCTGCTCGGCGAGTGACGGTGCTGGGCACGCGGGGAACCTCACCTACGGTCGCCTCACGTCTGCGGCACCACACCCAGTGCCAGCTCGACGGCACCGTCGGGGATCCGCGGAGGAAGGCCGCCGAAGGCAGGGCAACGGACCTTGTGCGCGCACCAGCCGCACAGTGCCGACGTGCGCGGCTGCCAGTCGCCCGAGACGGCCGTGGTCCGGATCTGCTCCCAGGTCGTGCGGATCCGCGACTCGACCGTCTCGAGCTCGGCCTCGCGCGGCTCGTGACGGACGATCTGCCCGTCGCCGAGGTAGACGAGCTGGAGCATGCGCGGGACGACGCCGCGGGTCCGCCAGATCACCAGACCGTAGAAGCGCATCTGGAAGAGTGCCGAGCTCTCGTACCCCTGTCGCGGTGACTTGCCGGTCTTGTAGTCGACGACGCGCAGCGACCCGTCCGGCGCCTCGTCGAGTCGGTCGACGATGCCGCGCAGGAGCGGGCCGTCGTCGAGCTGCGCCTCCACGAACAGCTCACGGGCGGCGGGCTGGAGCCGGTTCGGGTCCTCGAGGGTGAAGTACGTGCGGAGCAGGTCTGCGGCGGTCGCGAGCCACGGGGCGTCGTCGTCCGTCCCGAACAGCTCGGCGTAGTCGGGGTGCGCGACCCGCAGCGCGGCCCACTCCTCGGGGAGCAGCGCGTGCGCGTGCTCGAGCGTGCGACCACCCGCCGGTGCGTCGAAGAGCCGCTCGAGGACCGCGTGCACGAGGGTCCCGCGAGTGGCGGCCGGGCTGGGGGGTTCCGGCAGCCGGTCGACCACCCTGAAGCGGAAGAGCAGGGGGCACTGGGCGAAGTCGTTGGCGCGCGACGGGGACAGCCCGGGCCGCCGGGCGGGCGTCGACGTGCTCGCGGTCGCGGTCGCGTCGGGCACCGGTGAGGTCGAGGTCATCCGGTGAGCGTAGGCCCAGGGTCCGACGTCGGTCCGGCGTCGGACCCGGCAGCGCTACCGCCTAGGCTTGCCGCGTGACCACCGAGCGCCGCGATCCCGACACGACCTCCGGGTGGGTGATCGGTCATGTCGGCCGAGCCCCGGTGATCCTCACGCCGTCCTGGCTCATCGCCCCGGTGGTCATCACGCTGCTGTTCGCGCCGACGGTCCGCACGTACGCCCCCGAGCTCGGGGTCGTCAGCTATCTGGTGGCGGCGGCGTTCGCCCTCCTCCTGCTCCTCTCCGTGTTCCTGCACGAGCTCGCCCACGCGCTCGTCGCGCGGGCGAGGGGTCAACGCGTCAAGGAGCTCGCGATCACCGTCTGGGGTGGGCGCACGTCGTTCGACGCCGCTGCCCCGACGCCGGGCACCAGTGCGCTCGTCGCCGTGGTGGGGCCGGTCGCGAACGGCGTCGTCGCCGCGATCTGCTGGGGCCTGGTCCAGGCCGCAGAACCGGGCACCGTGGTCACGCTCGTGCTCTACGCCGGCCTGGTGAGCAACGTGTTCGTGGCGGTCTTCAACATGCTGCCCGGACTGCCGATGGACGGCGGCTACCTCCTCGAGGCGATCGTCTGGCGGGTCACCGGTGACCGCAGTCGCGGCACGCTCGCGGCCGGCTGGTTCGGACGGGGCGTCGTGGTGCTCGTCGCCGCGTGGGTCCTGGTGCCGTCGCTCCTGGCGGGGCGCTCACCCGATCTCGTGATGGTGGGCTGGGGCGCTCTCATCGGCGCGTTCCTGTGGAGCGGCGCGGGCCAGTCGATCAGTGCGGCGCGTGCGCAGCTGCGGGTGCGCGGTCTCGGCCTCGGCGACCTCGGTGTCCGGGCCGTCGGCCTGCGTGACGTCGGCACCGTCGCCGCCGCCATCCAGGAGGCCGTCCGGGTCGGTGCGGACGCCATCGTCGTGCTCGACCACGACGGCCGGCCGAGCGGCTACGTCGACCAGGCGGCCGCCGCCACGGTACCGGTGGACAGGCGTGCGACGACGCCCCTCGACGCCGTCACGGTCGCGATGCCCGCGACCGCAGTGATCGACGCGCGGCTCACGGGCGACGAGCTCGTCCGCGCCGTCGGGGCGATGTCTCAGGTGTCGCCGGTGCTCGTCGCCGTCTCGTCGGGACCGGACGGCCCGGTCGTCCACTCGCTGATCCGGGTGCAGGACGTCGTCGCGGCGCTGCGCGCACCTAGACTCGGCTCCCGTGGATGACCAGACGGCCGTGACGCCGGAGCAGAGCCTCGCTGCCCGTACCGCTCCCACCGGAGCAGAGGTGCGGCGCGGACCGTTCCGGGAGGGCGACCGGGTCCAGCTGACCGATCAGCGCGGACGGCTCAGCACCGTCACGCTGACCAGCGGGGACGCGTTCCACACCCATCGCGGCTACCTCCCCTACGCCGAGCTCGTCGGGCTGTCCGAGGGGAGCGTCGTACGGAACACCGCCGGCGTCGAGTACCTCGCGCTCCGACCGTTGCTGAGCGACTACGTCCTGTCGATGCCGCGCGGTGCAGCCGTCGTGTACCCGAAGGACGCCGCGCAGATCGTCGGGATGGCGGACATCTTTCCGGGCGCGCGCGTGGTCGAGGCAGGGGTCGGGTCGGGTGCGCTGACGATGTCGCTGCTGCGCGCCGTCGGTGATGCCGGCAGCCTGCACTCGATCGAGCGGCGCGAGGACTTCGCCGCGATCGCGCGAGGCAACGTCGAGACGTTCTTCGGCAGCGCTCACCCGGCCTGGACGCTGTCGATAGGCGACCTCGCGGACGTTCTGCCCGTCGTCTCGGAGCCTGCGAGCGTCGACCGGGTTGTCCTGGACATGCTCGCCCCGTGGGAGAACCTGGACGCCGCGGCGACCGCGCTCGCACCGGGAGGAGTGTTCATCGCCTACGTCGCGACGACCACCCAGCTCTCTCGGCTCGCCGAGGACGTCCGGGCGGACGGACGCTACACCGAGCCGCAGGCCTGGGAGTCCATGGTGAGGGGATGGCACCTCGAGGGACTCGCGGTGCGGCCGGAGCACCGGATGATCGGTCACACCGGGTTCCTGCTCACCACGCGCCGGCTGGCAGACGGTGTCGACGCACCGGTGCGCCGTCGTCGGCCCTCGAAGGGGGCCTATCCGACCGACGCTTCCGGCGCGCCGGTGGGCGAGTGGACCGCCGAGGAGCTCGGCGAGCGCGCGGTCTCGGACAAGAAGGTCCGGCGGGTCCGGAGGGACGTCGGCCAGGGACCGTCCGCGGGGTGACCCGTGGTCTCACGTGCTGGCTCCGTGCCGCGCGTGATTGACAGGACTCGTTAGTGTCGAACATGGAGCCTGACGAGAGACGTACGGAGGTCCGATGACCACCACACCTGCCGGGAGCCCGTCTCCCGCCGAGCTGACACGTCAGATCGAGCTGCTGATGGCGAAGAACGAGCGGCTGGTCACGATGCTCGAGGCCGCACGGGCCCAGCTCTCGGACATGAAGGCCCAGATCGACGCGCTCGGTCAGCCGCCCGGCACCTACGGGCTGTTCGTCCGCGACCACGGCGACGGCACGGTCGACGTGATCTCCGCCGGCCGCAAGATGCACGTGGTCGCGAGCCCGTCCCTCGACGCGTCGACGTTGCGACCGGGCCAGGAGGTCCGCCTCAACGAGGCGATGACCGTCGTCGAGGCCGGCGGCTACGAGCTCGTCGGTGAGCTGGTGTCCGTCAAGGAGCTGCTCGGCGACGGGCGGGCGCTCGTCGTCGGGCGGAGCGACGAGGAGCGCGTCGTGCGGTTCTCGGGACAGGTCGAGGACGCGCACGTGCGCGTCGGCGACGCCCTCACGATCGACCAGCGGAGCGGTTTCGTCTTCGAGCGGATCCCGCGCGCCGAGGTCGAGGACCTCGTGCTGGAGGAGGTTCCCGACATCCGCTACGAGGACATCGGTGGCCTGGGGCCGCAGATCGAGCAGATCCGAGATGCCGTCGAGCTGCCGTTCCTGCATCCGGAGCTGTTCCGCGAGCACGGTCTCAAGCCGCCCAAGGGCGTGCTGCTGTACGGGCCGCCCGGTTGCGGCAAGACCTTGATCGCCAAGGCCGTGGCACACTCGCTCGCCGAGACGGCG
This sequence comes from Cellulomonadaceae bacterium, assembly GCA_035531255.1. GTDB lineage: Bacteria > Actinomycetota > Actinomycetes > Actinomycetales > Cellulomonadaceae > JAJDFX01. Next base: position 1,957 of record DATKTF010000514.1, on the reverse strand, counting down.
GCGACCGCCCGCGGCGAGGACGTCGCCCTCGCCAAGAGCTACTTCCTCAACATCAAGGGTCCGGAGCTCCTCAACAAGTACGTCGGTGAGACCGAGCGCCACATCCGGTTGATCTTCGCCCGGGCCCGTGAGAAGGCCTCTCAGGGGTCGCCCGTCGTCGTGTTCTTCGACGAGATGGAGTCGTTGTTCCGCACCCGTGGCACGGGCATCTCGAGCGACGTCGAGACGACCGTCGTGCCGCAGCTCCTCGCCGAGATCGATGGTGTCGAACGTCTCGACAACGTCATCGTGATCGGCGCCTCGAACCGCGAGGACATGATCGACCCGGCGATCCTGCGGCCGGGACGCCTGGACGTGAAGATCAAGATCGAACGTCCGGACGCCGAGGGCGCCAAGGAGATCTTCGCGAAGTACCTCACGCCGAACCTCCCGATCCACCCGGACGACCTCGCGGAGCACGGTGAGGACGTGCGCTCGGCGGTCGAGGCGATGATCGACCGCGTCGTCGAGCGCATGTACTCCGAGAGCGAGGAGAACCGGTTCCTCGAGGTCACCTACGCGTCCGGGGACAAGGAGATCCTGCACTTCAAGGACTTCAACTCGGGTGCGATGATCCAGAACGTGGTCGATCGGGCCAAGAAGAGCGCGATCAAGGACCTGCTGGCCACGGGGCAGCGCGGGATCCGGGTCGAGCACCTGCTCACCGCGTGCGTCGACGAGTTCAAGGAGAACGAGGACCTGCCGAACACGACCAACCCGGACGACTGGGCCCGCATCTCCGGCAAGAAGGGCGAGCGGATCGTCTTCATCCGGACGATCATCCAGGACAAGAAGGGCACCGAGGCGCGCCGGACGATCGAGACGATCGCCGGTACCGGCCCCTACCTGTGACCTCCTGGCCCGGTGGAGCGACCGGCCTGCGGCGTCCGAGTCGCCGCGGTTCGGCGGCGTCCTAGGGTGTGTTGGTGACGACGCGCCGCGTGATGGGGATCGAGACCGAGTACGGCGTCCTTCAGCCGGGGCACCCGATGGCCAACCCGATGCTGCTGTCGAGTCACGTCGTCGCGGCGCACGCCGTGGTCGACGACGCGGCGGACCCGGGCGCCCGGGGTGCGACACGCCGGACGCGCGCGAGGTGGGACTACGACGACGAGGACCCGCTGCACGACGCGCGTGGCTTCCGCCTCCAGCGGGCGTCCGCCCACCCGTCCCTGCTGACGGACGACCCGGTGCTGCCCGCGCCGTCGGGTGATGCCCCGCAGGCGCTCGCGCGCCCGACGGTGGAGGAGTACGAGGACCCCGGTGCGGCCAACGTCATCCTGACGAACGGTTCGCGGCTGTACGTCGACCACGCCCACCCGGAGTACTCGTCGCCCGAGGTGACGACCCCGCTCGACGCCGTGCGCTGGGACCGCGCCGGAGAGCTCGTGATGCTCGCGTCGGTGCGTGCGCTCGCGCAGAACCCGGTCCTGCCGGATGTCGCGCTCTACAAGAACAACGTGGACGGCAAGGGGGCCACGTACGGGACCCACGAGAACTACATGGTCGACCGCGCGGTCCCGTTCACGGTCCTGGCCGAGCGCCTGACACCGTTCCTCGTCACGCGGCAGGTCTTCACCGGGGCCGGGCGCGTGGGGCTGGGCCAGCGCGGTCAGGCGCCGGGATTCCAGCTCTCCCAGCGCGCCGACTACATCGAGGCCGAGGTCGGGCTCGAGACGACCCTGCGGCGACCGATCGTCAACACGCGTGACGAGCCGCATGCGGACCCGGAGCGCTGGCGGCGGCTGCACCTCATCATCGGGGACGCGAACCTCCTCGAGGTCGCGACCTACCTCAAGCTCGGCACGACGTCGCTCGTGCTCTGGGTGATCGAGCACGCGGCCGAGCTGCCCGGGCTCGTCTCCCGTCTCGACAGGCTCGCGCTGCGCGATCCGGTCGAGGCGGTCCACGTCGTGAG
>DATKTF010000513.1:0-4938 GCA_035531255.1 Cellulomonadaceae bacterium | reverse complement strand
CGTCGAGCGTCGCGACGAGCGTCGTGGCGAGCGCGTGGCTGTCGCCCGACGTGAACAGCACACCGGACGCGCCGTCCTCGAGGACGCGACGGAACGCGCCCAGGTCGCTCGCGACGACGCAGGCACCGGCGCTCATGGCCTCCACGAGGACGATCCCGAAGCTCTCTCCACCGGTCTGCGGTCCGCAGTACACGGTGACCGAGCTGAGCAACGAGGCCTTGTCCTCGTCGGTGAGCGGCCCGAGGAACTCGACCGCACGCGCCTCGTCCCCGAGCAGCTCGCGCGCCTCCTCGGGACCGGTGTCGCCACGCCCTGCGATCAGGAACCGCGCCCCCGGGTGATGCCTCAGCACCTCGGAGACCGCGCCGAGGAGAACGGGAAGGCCCTTGCGCGGCTCGTCGAGCCGCCCGAGGAAGGCGATCGTCGGGGCACCTGTGGTGCCGACCCACCGCGGGTTCGCGACGGCATCGCGGAAGCTCGCCACGTTCACCCCGTTCGGGATGACGACGGCATCGCCGCCGAGGTGCTCGATCAGCGTCCGGCGGGCGTCCTCCGAGACGGCGATGCGGGCGGAGATCTTCTCCATGCTCTGACGGACCAGCGGATAAGCCATCTGCAGCGGCCGAGACCGGATCAGGGCCGTGTGGAAGGTCGCGACGATCGGACCGTCGGCGATCCACAGCGCCAGCATCCCGAGGCTCGGAGTCACCGGCTCATGAAGGTGGAGCACGTCGAACTCGCCCGCGGCCAGCCACCGACGCACGCGGGCAGCGGTGAGCGGGCCGAAGGTCATCCGTGCCACCGACCCGTTGTACCTCACCGGGATCGCGCGCCCGACGGAGGTCATGTACTCGGGGATCGGGGTGTCGTCGTCCGCCGGGGCGAGGACGGAGACCTGGTGCCCCCTGGCGATCAGGGACTCGGCCAGATCGCGCACGTGGAACTGCACGCCGCCCGGGACGTCGAACGAGTACGGGCACACGATCCCGATGCGGAGGCGGCGCTGGTCGGCCCTCACCTGACACCACCGGGGCCGTCAGCGACCGACGTCGCGACGTCGGCGTCCCGTGCAGGGTCGAGGTCGGCGACGAACACCTTCTGGAGCATGTGCCAGTCCTCCGGGTGTGCGGCGATGCCCGCGGCGACCTCGTCGACCCAGGCCTGGGTCGTCACGATGACCCGCTCGGCGCGTGAGAGGCTCTCCGGTGCGGTCTCGACCGGCCGGAAGGCGACCACGATGCCCCAGGGGGAACCGGCACGGCGGCGGCGCTCCCCGACGAGCCGCTCGTACCAGATCGAGGCGGCGAAGAGCGGCGCCCCCGTCGATACCGCGAGAGCCGCAGGTCCCGCTGCGACCCGTGCCGGAGCTCCGAAGAGCGAGACCTCGATGCCACGACGGGTGAGGTCGCGATCCGCCACCAGAGGGACGAGACCAGCCTCGGAACCGCTGCCGACCGCACGGAGCAGCTCACGGAAGACGTCCCGCCCGCCCGTGAGCGGGAAGATCGTCATCCCGAGACCCTCACGGAACGCGAGGAACTCCTGGAAGACCTCTTCCGGCTCGAGTCGCTCCGCGACGGTCGTCACCGACGCGAGGTTCTGGGTCGCCCACGCCCCGGCCAGGTCCCAGTTGCCCTGGTGCCCGAGGGCGATCACCACCCGATCACCGTGGACGAGCGCCCCCCGCAGCCGGTCTTCACCGATCGTCCGCACACGCGCGGTGAGCTGCGCCGCCGTGAGCGAGGACAAGGTGAACGCCTCGCCGTAGTAGCGCATGTACGACCGCATGCCCGTGCGGGAGAGGGCTCGGAGCCCGCGACGTGAGAGCCACGGCCGGACGTGCCGGAGGTTGCTCTCGAGCCGCCGAACGGACGTCCCGTGACGGAACCAGGTCACGTCGGCGACGAGAGCCCCGACCGCGCGCACCACGCCCTCGGGTACGCGGCCACCGAGGCGCCACGCGAGCGTGAGCAAGGTTCTGCCGCTCATGCCTCGGCCTGACCGTGGGTCCGGGCAGCCGCGGCCACCTGGACCCGGACCGTCCGCATGCGCTGGATCACCGTGACCACGCCGGCGACGGCGAGGAGACCGAGTGCCACCGTCAGGACGACCTGCGGCAGTCCCATGCCGACGAGTGCCGTCGCGGTCAGGACGACGACGAGCCGGTCGGCGCGTTCGGCGATCCCGACGGCCGCCGTCATCCCGAGCCCCTCGGCCCGCGCCCGCGCATACGGCACGATCGAGCCGATCACGAGGCAGATCAGGGCAAGGACACCCGTCGTCCGGTCACTCCCGGTGCCCGTGTACCAGAGCACGAGCCCAGCGAAGATCGCACCGTCGGCGAACCGGTCCAGCGTCGAGTCGAGGAACGCACCCCAGCTCCCGGTGCGCCCGGATCTTCTCGCCATCACCCCATCGAGAGAGTCGGCGAGGACGAAGACCGTGATCACGAGGCTGCCGGCGAGCAGATGCCCGGTGGGGTACAGCCACAGCGCCGCGACCACCACCGCGACGGTCCCGGTGATCGTCACCGCGTCAGGGGAGACGCCGAGCCGGATGAGCAGGTCGGCCAGCGGCGTCCAGACCTTGGTCATGACCGCACGCAGTCGCTTCAGCACTCCTCGATCATCCTCTCTCAGGGGCGTGCAGTGGCGGGACCGGCCAGGCCGCTGCGAGACCGGCACGCGTGTCGGAGAGAAGCTCGGGGAGCGCTCGGGAGCGGGCGACGATCGGCAGGAAGTTCGAGTCGCCGTCCCACCTGGGCACCAGGTGCTGGTGGAGGTGCGCGGCGATCCCTGCGCCGGCCACCGCTCCCTGGTTCATCCCGATGTTGAAACCGGCAGGTGCCGCCACCTCTCTGATCACCCGCATCGCCGTCTGCGTGAGCTCGGCGACCTCCCGCGTCTCGTCCGTCGAGAGGTCGGCGTAGTCGGCCACGTGCCGATACGGGCACACCAGCACGTGACCCGAGTTGTACGGGTACAGGTTCATCACGACGTACGCGAAACCACCACGCGCGACCACGAGCCCGTCCTCGTCCGAGAGCCCGGGGATGCGGCAGAACGGGCAGCCGTCGCCCGGGGCGTCGTCCGTGGGCTTGTCCTGCCCCCCGATGTACACCATCCGGTGGGGCGTCCAGAGGCGCTGGAACCCGTCCGGGTCGCCGGCGAAGCCGTCCGCGTTCTCGAGGTGCGGCTCGTGGGCTGGCACGGTCATGCGCCGATCGCCGGACAGCTCATACCTGAACCCGATCGCGCACGGCGGCCACGATCCTGCCTACCGCCTCCGCGACCGGCACCGCGTTGTCCTGGTGCCCGTCGCGATAGCGGAACGAGACCGCGCCGGCCTCGACGTCCTCACCACCGGCGATCAGGACGAACGGCACCTTCTGCGTGCTCGCGTTGCGGATCTTCTTGCCGAAGCGGTCGTCGCTCAGGTCGATCTCGGCGCGGATCCCCTCGGCCCGTAGCCGAGCGACGACGTCCGCGAGGTAGTCGTTGAACGGTTCCGCGACCGGGACAGCCACCACCTGGACGGGAGCGAGCCATGCGGGGAACGCGCCGGCATAGTGCTCGACGAGGATCGCGAAGAAGCGCTCGATCGACCCGAACAGCGCCCGGTGGATCATCACCGGACGCTGACGGCTCCCATCGGCCGCCGTGTACTCGAGCTCGAAGAGCTCCGGCTCGAAGAAGTCGAGCTGGATCGTCGAGAGCTGCCAGGTCCTGCCGATCGCGTCTTTCGCCTGGACGGAGATCTTCGGCCCGTAGAAGGCCGCCCCACCCGGGTCGTCGACGAGCTCGAGCCCGGACGCCGTCGCGACGTCGCGCAGCGTCCGGGTCGCCTCGTCCCAGGTCGCGTCGTCGCCGACGGACTTCTCGGGGTCCCGCGTCGAGAGCTCGAGGTAGAACTCACCGAGGCCGTAGTCCCGCAGCAGGTCGAGCACGAACGTGAGGAGGGAGCCGAGCTCGTCCCGCATCTGCTCGCGCGTGCAGTAGATGTGGGCGTCGTCCTGGGTGAAGCCACGCGCGCGGGTCATCCCGTGCACGACGCCCGACTTCTCGTACCGGTAGACCGTGCCGAACTCGAAGAGGCGGAGCGGCAGCTCCCGGTACGAGCGACCCCTCGAGGCGAAGACCAGGTTGTGCATCGGGCAGTTCATCGGCTTGAGGTAGTAGTCCTGCCCCTCGCGCTTGAGCGTGCCGTCCTCGTGGTACTCGGCGTCCAACCGCATCGGCGGGTACATGCCGTCGGCGTACCAGTCGAGGTGCTTGGACGTCTCGAAGAGCTTGGCCTTGGTGATGTGCGGGGTGTTGACGAACGAGTAGCCGGCCTGGACGTGCTTGCGGCGCGAGTAGTCCTCCATCTCCATCCGCACGATGCCGCCCTTGGGGTGGAACACCGCCAGCCCGGACCCGATCTCGTCGGGGAACGAGAAGAGGTCGAGCTCGCTGCCCAGGCGCCGGTGGTCGCGCCGCTCCGCCTCGACGAGACGGTCCAGATATGCGTGCAGCGCATCCTTGCTCGGCCACGCGGTCCCGTAGACACGCTGCAGCTGCGGGTTCTTCTCCGAGCCGCGCCAGTACGCCGCCGCGGACCGCATGAGCTGGAAGCCGTTGCCGATCAGCCGGGTGCTGGGGACGTGTGGGCCGCGGCACAGGTCCTGCCAGGCGACCTCACCGTCGCGTCGCACGTTCTGGTAGATGCTCAGGCCACCGAGACCGACCTCGACACCCGCACCGTCGTCCTCGGCCCCGGGCGTGCCCTTGAGACCGATGAGCTCGAGCTTGTACGGCTCCGATGCGAGGGCCTCGCGCGCCTCGTCCTCGGAGACGTCCCACCGGCGGAAGGTCTGCCCCTCCTTGATGATCCGGACCATGGCCTTGTCGAGAGCCTTGAGGTCCTCCGGGGTGAACGGGGTCTCGACGTCGAAGTCGT
>DATKTF010000512.1:0-3014 GCA_035531255.1 Cellulomonadaceae bacterium | reverse complement strand
CAGCAGATGATGGGCGCCACCGTGAAGAACCACTTCGCGCAGCAGGCAGGCGTCAGCCTCGACGACCTGTACGTGGTGTCGATCGTGCCGTGCCTCGCCAAGAAGTACGAGGCTGCGCGACCGGAGTTCGCCCCCGAGGGCGTCCGCGACGTGGACTCGGTGCTGACGACCACGGAGTTCCTCGAGATGATCCACATGCTTCGCCTCGAGCCGCAGGACGTCACCCCGGGCGCGTTCGATGCGCCGTACTCACGGGTCAGCGGCGCGGGCGTGCTCTTCGGGGCGTCGGGCGGCGTGGCCGAGGCCTCGCTGCGGATGGCCGTCGAGAAGCTCACGGGCGAGCCGCTCGTCGACCAGCTCGACTTCCACGACGTCCGCGGCTTCGAGGGGTTCAAGGAGGCGACGGTCACGGCCGGCGACGCAACCGTGCGGGTCGCCGTCGTCTCCGGCCTCAACAACATCGAGCCCCTGGCCAAGCGCATCGTGGCGGGCGAGGACGTCGGCTACGACCTCGTCGAGGTCATGGCCTGCCCCGGCGGCTGCATCAACGGCGCGGGCCACCCGGTCCCGGACAAGGTCGGCGAGATGGCGGCGCGCCAGAAGGTGCTCGTGAACATCGACCGCACGTCCCGGTTCCGCAAGTCCCAGGAGAACCCCGACGTGCTGCGGCTGTACGACGAGTTCTACGGCGAGCCGAACTCGGAGACCGCCCACCACCTGCTCCACACGAGCTACGCCCCGTTCCGGGACTAGCACTCCGACGCCTGGTGCGCACCGCCGGCCAGCGCTCTCCGACGAAAGGTACGACCCCCATGAAGCGACTCGCCAGCGCGCTCACCGGCGTGATGCTGATGGCCGCCCTCGTGTCCGGCTGCAGCAGCATCTCGCCGTCGGCGGCATCGACACCGTCGACACCGACGGCGCAGTCGACCTCCACCGCGACGCCCACCGCGCGGACGACCATCCGGATCGCCTCGCTCAAGGGCCCGACGACGATGGGTCTCGTCAAGCTGATGAGCGACGCCCAGGCCGGCCAGGGCAAGCAGGACTACCAGGTGACGATGTACGGCACGCCGGACGAGATCGTGCCGCTGATCGCGAAGGGCGAGGTCGACGTCGCCCTGCTCCCGGCCAACCTCGCGAGCGTGCTCTACAACAAGACGAAGACCGCGAGCGGGTCGCAGGTCGAGGTCGCCGCGATCAACACGCTGGGGATGCTCGAGGTCGTCGAGGCCGGCAACACCGTCCACAGCATCGCCGACCTCAAGGGGAAGACGATCTACAGCACCGGTAAGGGTGCGTCGCCGGAGTACGTCCTCGACTACCTGCTCGAGAAGAACGGCATCGACCCGGCGAAGGACGTCGACGTCCAGTTCACGAGCGAGGCCACCGAGCTGGCCGCCACGCTCGCGACCAAGCCGAATGCGATCGGCGTGCTCCCCCAGCCGTACGTCACCGTCCTGAAGTCGAAGAACCCCGCGATCCGCACCGCGCTGAGCCTCACCGACGAGTGGGCCAAGGTGACACCCGACTCCCAGATGGTCACGGGCGTCGTCGCCGTCCGGACGGCGTTCGCCACGGCCCACAAGGCCGCATTCAACGACTTCCTGACCGACTACAAGGCGTCGACCACGTTCACGAACGCCGAGCCGGCGAAGGCCGCCCCGCTGATCGCCGCGGCGGGCATCGTTCCCACGGCTGCCATCGCCGAGACCGCGATCCCGGCGTGCCACATCACGGACATCGAGGGCAGCGAGCTCACGAGCACGCTCAACGGCTACCTGAAGGTGCTCTTCACGGCGGATCCCGCGTCGGTCGGTGGGAGCATGCCGGGTGACGACTTCTACTACAGCCGCTGAGGCGGCGACCGGCAGCGGGTGGCGGAAGGTCGCGCGCCCGCTGCTGGTCCTCGGCTTCTGGTTGGGCGTGTGGCAGGTCGCCACGGTCGCCGTCCATCAGGACCTCCTGCTCGTCTCACCCGGGGCGGTGCTCGTCCGGCTGACGGAGCTCGTCGTGACGGGCGACTTCTGGAGCACCGTCTGGTACTCGTTCGCCCGCATCGTCGCCGGTTTCCTGCTGGCGGCGGCGGTCGGCGTCCTCGGTGCGGCCCTCGCGGCGGCGTCCCGGATCGTCGACGCGCTCGCGACGCCGCTGATCGCCGCGATCCGCAGCACGCCCGTGGTGAGCTTCATCATCCTGGTCCTCATGTGGGCCGACAGCAGCCGGCTCGCGACCATCATCAGCTTCACGATGGTCGTCCCCGTCATCTACACGAACGTGCTCGACGGCATCCGGCACCGGGACCGGTCGTTGCTCGAGGTCTCGAGCGTGTTCGGAGTCCCCCTGCTGCGCCGGCTCCCGGCGATCGACGTCCCGGCCGTCCTCCCGTTCTTCATCGCCGCGTGCAAGATCGGCATCGGTCTCGCCTGGAAGAGCGGCATCGCCGCGGAGGTCATCGGCCTGCCGAGGGGGAGCATCGGCGAACGGCTGTACCAGGCGAAGATCTTCCTCAGCACCGCGGACCTGTTCGCCTGGACCGTCGTCATCATCGCGCTCAGCTTCGCCGTCGAACGGCTCACGCTGGCGGTGCTCGCCCGCACGCAGGCCCGGCTCGCGGACGGACCTGCGTCGTGATCACGCTCCGTGGGGTCACCAAGCGGTTCGGGGACGAGCTCGTGCTCGACGGGTTCGACCTCGACCTGGTCCCGGGCACGGTCACCGTGCTGATGGGACCGAACGGGTCGGGGAAGACGACGATCGGGAGGTTGCTGCTGGGGTTGGAGCGTCCCGACGCCGGCGCGATCGTCGGGCTCGACGGACGGCGTCGCGCGGCGGTGTTCCAGGAGGACCGCCTGTGCGAGCAGCTGACCGCGGTCGGCAACGTGCGCCTCGTGCTGGATCGCGCCACGCCCGCGTCCGCCGCGGTCGACGAGCTGCGTCGGGTCGGTCTCGACGACGAGTCCCTGGCGAAGCCGGTCCGCGAGCTCTCCGGCGGGCAACGCCGACGCGTCGCG
>DATKTF010000511.1:0-2080 GCA_035531255.1 Cellulomonadaceae bacterium | reverse complement strand
GCACGGTCTTCTGCTCGTCGGTGATCACCTCGTCTGCCTCGCCCGGCGCGACGACGATGACACCCGCCAAGGTCAGATCACGGTTCGCCGCACGCATCTGGCCGACGAACCGGGCAGAGCCGCAGATGCAGACAATCTCAGGTCGATCGAGCACAGCTCAGTCCTTCATCGAACGAGTAACCGTGGGGCGCACCCGGCTCACCAGGTCCCTTGAGCAACACTGCCTCGGGCCGCGCTCAGACCTGCGACGCGAGCTGCACCAGGTTCCCGCAGGTGTCGTCCAGCACGGCCGTCGTCAGCGGCCCGAGGTCCAGCGGTTCCTGCGTGAACCGCACGCCGAGCTCGACCAGGCGCGCATGCTCGGCACGCACGTCGGCTACCGCGAACGACGCGAACGGGATGCCGTCGGCGACGAGCGCACGTTTGAACGGTCCGACGGCGGGGTGCTCGTCCGGCTCGAGGACGAGCTCGGTGCCGTTCTCGTCGCCCGGCGCGACGACCGTGAGCCATCGGTGCTCGCCCAGGGGCACCTCGGTCTTCTTCACGAACCCGAGGACCTCGGTGTAGAACCGCAGCGCCTTGTCCTGGTCGTCGACGAAGATGCTGGTGAGAACGATGCGGGGCATGCGCTGCCTCATTCCTGTCCTGGCGGCCGCGCACCGTTGCGCACCGGCCTCGTGTCGAGCTCGTGATCGTGCCGCGACCGTGGCCCCGGACGAGCCGGCCCGGGTCGGCCGCACCGGTGACGATAGGCGCGTGGCGACGGAGGTGTCACGTCCGCCCCGACGGTGGTGGGAGCCGATCCGTCGGGGCAGGCGTCGCACGACGGCGCCACCGGCCGTGGGGGAGTGCAGGCCAGCCCGTCTCACACCTCGTTCTGCCAGCGGTGCACTGTCCCGTCGGCCATCACCAGCAGGCCGCTGGTCCCGAACAGCGTGTTGACCCACTCGATTGCCGACCGACCCCGGGCCACCGCCGCGGTCGCCCACACGTCGGCCCACATGAGTGACGGCCCGATCACCGTCGCGGAGATCACCTCGACGGCGGCCTCGCCCGTGTGCGGGTCGACGATGTGCGCACCGCGTGCCGCGAGACCCGACGTCGCCGTCCCGCCCTCGCGGATCGGGAACGTTGCGATGGTGCGCGTACGGTCCGTCGGGTCCTGGATGCCGATCGTCCAGGGTTCCGGCTCGTCGCCGGGCGTCAGGAGGATGTCCCCGCCGGCGCCGATCGCGATCGCGAGCGTCGGGACGGCGCTGAAGTGGCGCGCGGCGCGCGAGACCGCCCACGTCTTGACCAGGACGGTCGGGTCGAACACTCCCGGACGTCCGGGGATCGAGTTCCACGCGTCGACGTACCCGTCGGTGCGCAGGCGCGCCGACTCGCAGAGCCGGTGCACCTCGCGCACCGCGGGATCGCTCTCGGCGATCGTCAGCTCGCCGCGCTGGATGCGGCTGATCTGCGAGTCCTCGCGGTAGGTCGAGAACATCGCGTCGACGGCCCGCAGGTCGGCGAACACGCGTGCGGCGGCCTGCTCCGCGGCGTGACCGCGGGCCTCCTCGCCACGCGCGTGGATGCTGATCGGCATGCCCATGATCTGCTCGACCCACACCTTGCGGGTACCCGCAGCGGCCTCGTCACGCAGGGTGGCGACGGCGTCGGCGATCGCCGCAGGGGTCTCGGTGCTCACAGCCCCGCCTGGTCGAGAGCGCTCTGCAGCGACTGGAGATACCCGGTGCTCGTGTACGTCGCGCCGCTGACCATCTGGATCTTGGCGGACTGCGCGGAGACGGCTTCCTTCGCGAGCACCGGGACCGCGTACTGGTCGACCTGCTCGTCGTAGCTGCTGCCGTGCGGGAGCCGGGTCGCGTTGACGTCCGCGAACTTGCCGCCGGTGACGGTGATCTTCACCTGAACCGGCCCGTACGGCGTATCGGCGGACTGCCCGGTGAACGTGCCGTCCTTGCCCTTCTTCGTGGTCGTGGTCGTCGTGGTGGTGCCCGACGTGCCGGCGGCGGGTGGCGCGGTGGCGGCCGGGGTGGCGGCGCCGGACGTGGTGCCGGTCCCGGACCCCGAGCCC
>DATKTF010000510.1:0-4576 GCA_035531255.1 Cellulomonadaceae bacterium | reverse complement strand
CGTCTGGAGGTACTGGTACGCGAGCAGCTTCGGATCCGCGTCGCCCTCGTGGACGGCGTCGAACACCCGGAGGATGGCCCGCGCCTCGCCCTCGGCCGTGAGGATCGCCGCCTGCGCGGAACCCTCGGCCCGGAGGATGGCGGCCTGCTTGTCACCCTCAGCGGTCAGGATCTGGGACTGCTTGACGCCCTCCGCCGTCAGGATCGCAGCACGGCGGTCACGCTCGGCGCGCATCTGCTGCTCCATCGATCCCTGGATGCTCTGCGGCGGGTCGATCGACTTGAGCTCGACCCGGTTGACGCGGATGCCCCAGCGGCCGGTCGCCTCGTCGAGCACGCCACGGAGCTGCCCGTTGATCTGGTCACGGCTGGTCAGCGTCTGCTCGAGGTCCATCGACCCGATGACGTTACGGAGCGTCGTCACCGTGAGCTGCTCGATGCCCATGATGTAGTTCGCGATCTCGTAGACCGCGGACTTCGGGTCGGTGACCTGGAAGTAGAGCACCGTGTCGATGCTCACGACGAGGTTGTCCGACGTGATGACCGGCTGGGGCAGGAACGACTGGACCTGCTCACGCAGGTCGACACCCGCACGGATCCGGTCGACGAACGGGATCAGCAGATGGAGGCCGGGCTCCAGAGTCCGCGAGTACCGGCCCAGCCGCTCGATGACCAGTGCCGTCGCCTGCGGCACGATCCGCACGGCACGGACCAACGTCACCACGACGAAGAACGCGGCAAGGACCAGGACGATCAGTCCGAGGACCTGCTGCGGCGCGAGGTTCGTGGTCATGGTTCTCCTTCTCCCGGCGCCGGTCCGGCGCAGTGGACGTCCGTGCCCGACCGGGCACCGGACACGAACTCATCGTGGGGCTGCGCCTCGGGTACCCTCGGCGGCCGACGAGGTGGTCGGGCTCTGGTCGTGCACGATCGCCGTCGCCCCCTCGATCCGCTCGACCGTCACCTCGGCGCCCGTCGCGTAGATCCCACCCTCGGTGGAGGCTCGCGCCGACCACACCTCGCCGTTGAGCTTGATCCGACCGCCGACGTCGCTGACGGTGGAGACGACGACGGCCCCACGGCCGACCAGCGCCCCGGCGTTCGTCTCGGGAAGCGGGACCCGCTCCCGCAGGTGGCGAAGCAGCCACGGGCGCAGCCCGACCACGAGCACGAGCGCGATGACCGGTGCGATGACGAACTGGACCGCAGGGGACGCCCCGAGCGCGCTCGCGACCCCGGCGGCGAGCGCACCTCCGGCGAGCATCAGGAGGAACAGGCTCAACGAGAGCATCTCGGCCACGCCCAGGACCAGCGCCGCTGCCACCCACCACAGCCATTCCATGGGGGCTCCTCCTCCGTGCACCTGGACATCGCCGGCCTGAGCACGACGATGTCGCCTGTACCGATCCTAGAGGTGTTCTTTGCCCGGCGACACGAGATTGCGTGCACGACCACGGCGGCCGCCCCCGCCGATCGGCGGGCGCGCCGGACCGTCGCTCAGAGCGCTGCCCGCGCGGACCACCGGCCGTCACGATGCTCGACCACGAGGTCGAGCCCGAACGCGCCGGAGAGGTTCGCCGCCGTCAGCGTCTCCTCGAGGGTTCCGGATGCATGCACCGCGCCACCGCGCAGCAGGAGGGCGTGCGTGAAGCCGGGCGGGATCTCCTCGACGTGGTGCGTCACGAGGCCGAGAACGGGCGAACGGGCGTCGCCGGCGAGCTCGCTCAGGGCGGCGACGAGCTCCTCGCGGCCACCCAGGTCCAGACCTGCCGCAGGCTCGTCGAGCAGCAGCAGCTCGGGGTCGGTCATGAGCGACCGCGCGATCTGTGCCCTCTTTCGCTCGCCCTCGCTCAGGGTGCCGAACGTGCGCGAGGACAGGTGATCGATGCCGAACAGCGCGAGCAGGTCGGCCGCCCTCGACTCGTCGACGTCCTCGTACGCCTCACGCCACCGACCCGTCACGCCGTAGGCAGCCGTGAGCACGACGTCACGCACCGTCTCCGCCGGCGGGATCCGGTCCGCGAGGGCGGCGCTGGCCAGCCCGATGCGGGGTCGCAGCTCGAAGACGTCGACGCGGCCCATGCGCTCACCCAGCAGGTCGGCGGTGCCGGACGTCGGGTGCATCCGTCCCGACGCGACCTGGAGCAGCGTCGTCTTGCCGGCACCGTTGCGCCCGAGGACGACCCAGCGCTCACCCTCGCGGACGGTCCAGCTCACGTCGTCGAGGATCGTCGTCGTGCCTCGTCTGATGGTCACGCCCTGCAGGTCGAGCACGTCGGTCATGATCACAGACCTTAGCGTCCGCAGGGGGCCACACATGGCCGTCCGACGGACACCGAGAGAGCCGGCTCCTCGGACGTCGTAGGTTGTGGTGGTGCGCACGACCGGCTCCGCCCACGACCTCCCGCGATCGGTCCTCCTTGCCGTCTGGCTCGACGCACGGCCGTCCGACGGCATCCCTCTCGACCGTGCCCTGGACGCCATCCAGCACGACGACGAACCGCACACCGTCGCCGGCTGGGCTGAGGTGGAGACCTCGTTGCGCGACGCGCTGTCGGCGTGGTCCCGGCACCCGGTCACCTGCGCCGCCCTGCTCCCGGCGCCCGGAGACGTCGCCGGAGTGCCCGCGGCGGTGAGCGCGGCGGCGGTCGAGGCCGGCGAGTGCGTCCTGGTCGAGACCGAAGGGCGGTTCTTCGCCGCGGTTCCCGTCGTCGAGCAGTTCGGGAGCGTCTACGAGTCCGGCCACCTCGTCCGCTGGGACGTGCACGACATCCCCTCCTGGCGTACCGCGGTGCTCGGCCAGATCGGTTCGCTCGCGGACGCGGAGCGACGGCTGCGCTCCGGGCTCCTCCAGGCGACCGAGGCCCTGGCGGCGCTCGACGTCGCCCGCTGGCGGCCCGACGCGGCCGAGGCGATCGCCGGGCTGCGCCGTACCGCTCCGGCCGGCTGGGGGCCGCCGCCGTCCCTCGACGCGCGCCGCGCGAACGTCATCTCCACCGCGGCGCGGCTCCTGGCCATCGTGCGGCTCGCGACCGAGGACGACGGCGGCGCCGTCAACCTCTGGCAGGCGGACCAGCGATCGACCGCGCTCCGGGAGGTCGACCGGATCGCCCGGCACGCGCTGGCCGCCGCGTCGACCTCACCTCTCGGTGCGTGAGCCCCGTCACCCGAGGACGGCGCGGTACACGTCGACCGTGCGCTCGGCGATCGCCTCCCAGGCGAAGTGGTCCTCCACCCGGCGCCGCGCTGCCAGCCCCATCGTCGCGGCGCGGGTCGGGTCCGTGGCCAGGGACGTCAGGGCCTCCGCGAGGTCGGCGACGAACTGCTCCGGGTGCACGGGGGTGCCGGTGCCGTCGGTGACCTGCTCGATCGGCACGAGGGTGCCGGTCACCCCGTCGTCGACGACCTCGGGGATCCCGCCCGTCGCCGTCCCGACCACGGGCAACCCCACCGCCATCGCCTCGAGGTTCACGATCCCCAGCGGTTCGTAGACCGACGGGCAGGCGAAGACCGTCCCGCTCGCGAGCACCGCGACGAGCTCGGGTCGCGCAAGCATCTGCTCGATCCAGACGACCCCGTCCCGCTTCGTGCGGAGCGTCTCGACGAGTCCCGTGACCTCGGCCGCGATCTGCGGGGTGTCCGGTGCGCCCGCACACAGCACGAGCTGGACCTCCGGTGGCAGCTGCTCGGCCGCGCGCAGGAGGTACGGCAACCCCTTCTGCCGGGTGATCCGCCCGACGAACACGACGGACGGGCGGTCCGGATCGATGCCCAGCCCGCGCACGACGGCATCCGCGCGGGCCTGGTCCTCCGCCGTGGACGGTCGCGCCCAGCCGGCGAGGTCGATCCCGTTGTGCACCACGTGGACGCGGGCCGGGTCGACGGCCGGGTACGAGCGCAGGATGTCGTCCCGCATGCCCGCGCTGACCGCGATGATGCCGGCTGCCGCCTCGTACGCCGTGCGTTCCGCCCAGCTCGAGAGCGCGTAGCCGCCACCCAGCTGCTCGGCCTTCCACGGTCGCAGCGGCTCGAGCGAGTGCGCCGACAGGATGTGCGGGATGCCGTGCAGCAGGCCCGCCAGGTGCCCGGCGAGGTTCGCGTACCAGGTGTGCGAGTGCACGAGGTCGGCCGGGCCGCGGCCGTCGTCGTCCCCCACCGCGTTCGCCATGGCGAGGTCGATGCCGAAGGTGGCCAGGGCGGCATTCGCCCCCACGAGCTCGGCCGGGATCGTGTAACCGGTCACGTCGGTCTCCGTGCGCGGTCCGTCGAAGCACCGCACGCGCACGTCGATCGTCCTCCTGAGGACCGCGGCGAGCTCGGCCACATGAACCCCTGCGCCACCGTAGACGTGCGGCGGGTACTCGCGAGTGAGCAGGTCGACTCTCACGGTGATCCTTCCGACGCGGGCCCGGAACGGGCCGCCTTGCGCGACACGCTAGCGCGTCCGGCACAGGCACTCGCCCTCGGCCCGCCTGGGGCCTAAGGTCGGGGCCATGGCAGCGCCGCGAGTTCTTGCAATCGTCCTTGCAGGTGGAGAAGGCAAGCGGCTCATGCCTCTGACCGCGCACCGGGCCAAG
>DATKTF010000509.1:0-3013 GCA_035531255.1 Cellulomonadaceae bacterium | reverse complement strand
GCCATCTTGGACCCGGGCAACGCCTGCGGGATGCCGTACGCGCCGCTCGACGCGTTGCTCGCATTCACCCGCCATCCGCTCTCGTGGTCCCACAGCGTGAGCAGGCAGGCGAACTCGCTGTCGCCCCATCCGCGGGCCGCCACGAGCTGATGACCAATGTCCTGGGCGCTACCCGGGGCGACCACGATGTTCGCGAGGCTCGGTACCGGCATCGTGCCGACGCGGATCACCTGGGTCACGGGCTCGATCGTCGTCTTGGTCGCGATCGGTGTCCGGGAGACCACGGCGCCGCCGACGACCTTGGTCGCGTAGGTGACGACCTGCAGACCGGCGCGGCCGGCAACCTTCACGCGGTGGGTGCCTGCGGAGAGCGTCGGGTCGGGGACGTCGACCTCGGCGAACGGGACCGCCTGGGTCACGCTGTCGCCGCTCTGGGCTGCACGTGTCACGAGCACCACGAGACCGTCCACGGCGGTCGCGTCGAGCGGGACGGAGACCTGGTCGCCCTCGTTCAGCACGAGCCCGATCTGCTTGAGTGCGTCGCGGACGGTCGGCTCGCTCGAGATGCCGTCGATCACCTGACCGTCCACGACCAGGTGGATCGTCTTCTCCGTCGACACGCGCAGCGGAGCGCGTCCCAGCGGCTCCGACCGCGACGCCGAGAGCATCGCGTTGCCGTCCCGGACACCGAGGTCCTGGACCGCCTCGCCGACGGTCAGTGCCGTCGTCCAGACGGTGCGCTTCTGGCCGTCCATCACGACCTCGATCTCCCGACCGTGCCGGACGACGATGTCGCCGCCGTTCACGGCCACGGCGGAGAGCGCCGGCGTGACGGCATCGCCCGCCCCGACGGTGATGCCCGATCCCTCGAGGACGTCCTGCACGGTCCTGCCGAACGCGGTGACGTGCACGTCATGTCCGTCGACATCGACCGTGACAGCCTTGTGCATGACGGCGAACGCGCTCGTGCCGCCTGCGACGAGCGCCAGCACGAGCCCCTGGGCGGCGAGGCGCGCCACGCGCGGGCCCGGGGCACGACCGGCGGCCCAGTGCCGCATCCACCCGATCAGACCGGCACGCCCGTCAGGACCGGCCGAGGCGGCACGAGCACGCCCGCTCTCCGGTCGTTCCGGGTCGGACGTCACGATGGCGGGACCTCTCGGTGTCGGGCTGCGCTGTCGGGCGCCGGGCAGGTTCTGCTTCTTCGTGTCGGGCGGTGTTCCGGTCCTGCAGGGGTCGGGCTCGCGGTGCTCGAGCGTCGGCGCTCAGGGGCTCCGACGCTCGCGACTTCCGGTGCTCGAGGCCGTCGGATCGGGCACGAGACCGGCCCTCCGGCACACAACACGTGTCGACCGTAACCGATCCGTGATCCGCGCGGGTAGTCGGAAGGTCCTCGGCACCGCGTCTCTCATGTGGATCTCATCCGATCGGAGCACGTCGCGATGCGTCTCGACGGGTGCTCACCACGCGCCGTAGACCTTCTCGCTGGTCGCCGCCAAGGCCTCGCACAGAGGCTCGAGTCCCAGGTCACGAGCCTGCGCCATGCCCCGCACCGTCACCGGGACGAGGGAGGGAGCGTTCGGCCGACCGCGATACGGGTGCGGTGTGAGGTACGGCGCATCGGTCTCCACGAGAACCTGGCCGAGCGGGACCGCACGGAGCGCCCGACGGAGCTCCTCGTTCGCCGGGAACGTCACCGGGCCCGCGAACGAGAGGTACCAACCGTGCTCGGCGCAGACCCGCGCCATCGCCTCGTCACCGGAGAAGCAGTGGAACACCGTCCGTTCGGGGGCGCCGTCGCGGAGCAGGACGTCGATCACCTCCTGGTGCGCGTCGCGGTCGTGGATCTGGAGCGCGAGCCCGAGCTCCTTGGCGATCGCGACGTGCGCCCGGAACGCCTCGCGCTGGACGACCCGCCCGGCCGTGCCCGCCCGGAAGTGGTCCAGGCCGGTCTCACCGATCGCCCGCACGCGGTCGTTGCCCCGGGCCACGGCAACGACCGCCGCGATCGCCTCGTCCAGGTCCACGTCGTGATGTGGACGGAATGCCGCCGTCAGCCCGTCCGGGGTCTCCTCGCTGATCCCGGCGTGCAGGGTCGCCTCGTTCGGGTGGATCGCGACGGCACCGAGAAGCGCGGCGTGCTCTCGCACCACCCGGTCCACCCAGGCCAGCGCAGGGAGCTCGCAGCCGACGTGGACCGCGCGCGTGACTCCGACCTCCCGGGCGCGGGCGAGGTGGTCGTCCAGGCTCAGCGGCTCGAGTCCGTCGATCTCGTCCGGGAAGCCGACCACGGAGTCGAGGTGCGTGTGGTTGTCGACCACGGGGAACGGCAGCGGCTCGGGGGCCGGCGGCCAGCTGCGGTCCCGCGGTCTCGAGCGACCCACGACTCAGCCCCCGACCGGGTCCCCGAGCCGCGGGAAGAGCGACGCACCCTTCGTCACGACCGTGCCCGCCGGCAGCTGGCCGAACCGTCCGGCGTCCGCCACCGGCTGCGCGTCGAGCGGCCCGAGCGGCGCCTCGGCGCCCAGCAGCTCCCACAGGGCCTGGGTGGATCTCGGCATCACCGGGTGCAGCAGCACGGCGAGTGCGCGCAGAGACTCCGCGGCCGTCACGAGGATGGTCGCGAGCCGGCCGTCGTCCGGGTACGTACCGTCTTCTCGCACCTCGACCTTGGCCACCGACCACGGCGCCTGCTCCGTCAGGTACCCGTTGGTCGCCTCGACGAGGGTCCACACGGAGGCGATCGCCTCGTGCAGTGCAAGCCGGTCCATCGCTGCTTCGGCGTCGGCCACCGCGGTGGCTGCGACGGCCGCGACGGTGTCCTCGGCCTCGCCGTTCGCACCCCCGACGGGGAGCAGCCCGCCGAAGTACGTGCCGACCATCGCCGCCACGCGTGACGCGAGGTTGCCGAAGCCGTTCGCGAGCTCGGCGTTGTACCGAGCGGCCAGGTCCTCCCATGAGAACGACCCGTCCTGCCCGAACGGGATGGCGCGCAGGAAGTAGTACCGGAACG
>DATKTF010000508.1:0-2937 GCA_035531255.1 Cellulomonadaceae bacterium | reverse complement strand
TCCAGGAGATCGGCGGCGAGCGCGGCTGGTACTCGTGGGCGCTCGCGTGGCAGGTCAGAGGCC
Organism: Cellulomonadaceae bacterium; assembly: GCA_035531255.1. Taxonomy (GTDB): domain Bacteria; phylum Actinomycetota; class Actinomycetes; order Actinomycetales; family Cellulomonadaceae; genus JAJDFX01. Next base: position 2,874 of record DATKTF010000508.1, on the reverse strand, counting down.
TGCTCGACCGGGTCTCCGGCGGCCCGGGCCTGCGACGTGGACGCCGTGACCCCGTCGACCTCCGCGTCGACGACGCCGTCGACTTCTGGCGGGTCGAGGAGGTCGACCCGGGCCGGCTGCTGCGCCTGCGTGCGGAGATGCGCCTGCCCGGTCTCGCGTGGCTCGAGCTGGGCGTGGAGACGGACGACGACGGTGCGACGGTGTTCGCGCAGCGCGCCGTCTTCTACCCGCACGGCCTCGCCGGGCAGCTGTACTGGTGGTCGGTCGCCCCGTTCCACGGGATCGTGTTCGGCGGCATGCAACGCGGCATCGCGCAGGCGGCGGAGCGCCGCTGAGAGCTCTCCTGCCCTGGCGGGCGGGCGTTCAGCCCCTCATGACGAGGGAGACCACGAGCCACCCGAGCACGACGCCCCCGAGAAGACGACGGAACGGGTTGACACCCCGCAGGACCTCGTCAACCGCCCACACGGCCAGGGCGAGGGTCGAGACGACGGTGACGCCGACGCGGACCCAGCCCTGGGGATCGACGAGCCACAGCACCACCGTGGCGAGCAGCCAGGTCGCGAGCGGCCAGTTCGGGAGCTGCGCCACCGTGATGCGTCCGGTGGTCCGGTCGCGGAACATCCAGCTGAGGACGGTCGGCCGCGCCTGCGCCCCGTCAGGCATGCCGTGGCACCGCACGCTTGTCAGAGATTCGGGGGTGATCGAGGCCGGTCCCCATCACCACCAGTGCCTGCGACCGCCGACGGACCGACCGGCCATCCCGAGGAACGCGACGACGAGGCCGACGACGAGCACGACGATCCCGATCGTGACGAGGATCTTCAGCGAGGCGACCAGCAGGCCGATGACGAGCAGGATGATGCCGAGAGTGATCACGAGGTCCTCCCTCTGGGTTCCGTGCGCCCGACGGCCAGGCGAGAGCCGGACGATCGCGTCGGGGCCGCACACCTGGGCCTTCCACCAGGAGAACCCGGATCCCGGCGACGCGCCACCCGGTGCGCCCCGGCACGGTGCGCCGCCGCCGATGACCCAGGCCGCACGCCCCCCGACGCGCGGGATCTGCCTACCCCCCGCAGACTGCTGAGTGACGCGAGCTCCGCTCAGCGCAGGATGGAGGACCTCATGGGAATCGGCGGAAGCATCACCCTGATGGTGGTGGGTGCGATCTTGGCGTTCGCGGTCCGGGACAACATCTCCGGGGTCGACCTCTCGATGGTCGGGTACATCTGCCTCGCAGCCGGGGTGCTCTGGCTGGTCGTCACGGTCGTCCTGATGGCGCAGCGCAACAACACCACGCACCGCGAGGTCATCGAGCGCCACGACGACACCCGGCCGCCCACGGCCTGACACCTGGCCGTCCGGCGTGACGCGGGCGTGCGGAAGACTGGACCCATGCCACCCGCGTCACGTCTGCCGAAGGTCCGTGCGTCCGAGCTCGTCGGGCGCGGCTGGCTCAACACCGGCGGCCGGGACGTCGCGCTCGCGGACCTGCGCGGAAAGATCGTCGTCCTCGACTTCTGGACGTTCTGCTGCATCAACTGCCTGCACGTGCTCGACGAGCTGCGCGAGCTCGAGGCGCGGTACCGGGACGTCCTGGTGATCGTCGGTGTGCACTCCCCGAAGTTCGCGCACGAGGCCGACCCGGTGGCGCTCGCGGCCGCCGTCGACCGCTACGAGGTGCACCACCCCGTCCTCGACGACCCCGAGCTCACCACCTGGTCCGCGTACACCGCGCGCGCCTGGCCGACGCTGGTGGTCATCGACCCCGAGGGGTACGTCGTCGCGCACATGGCGGGCGAGGGTCACGCCCACAACCTCGACGTGCTGGTCGCCGACCTCGTCGCCGAGCACGACGCGACGGCCACGTTGCACCGGGGGAACGGCCCGTACGTGGCTCCGACCCCGACGTCGGGCACGCTGCGCTTCCCCGGCAAGGCGATCGTGCTGCCCGGTGGCACCCTGCTGGTGGCGGACGCCGGCCACCACTCGCTCGCCGAGATCGCGCCCGACGGCGAGACGCTCGTGCGGCGCATCGGGTCGGGCGAGCGCGGGCTGGCCGACGGCGGTCCCGCGGACGCACGCTTCAGCGAGCCGAACGGTCTGTGCCTCGTGCCCGACGAGCTGCGTGCGCGTCTCGGGTACGACGTCGTGGTCGCCGACACCGTCAACCACGCGCTGCGCGGCGTGCGGCTGGCCGACGGGCACGTGACGACCGTCGCCGGGACCGGCGAGCAGTACATGGTCGGCGGTGCGGACAACGTCGCACCCGGACCGGACCTCGCACCAGGCGCGGACGGCGCGTCGCCGCCCGGCAGCCGCTCGGCCGCCGGCGCCGTGGACCCGCTCCGCCTCCGGCTGTCCTCGCCGTGGGACGTCGTCTGGTACCCGCCGATGCGTGCGTTCGTGGTGGCGATGGCCGGCAACCACACCCTGTGGGCGTTCGACGGCGAGCAGCGCACGATGCGGCAGGTCGGCGGCACGATGAACGAGGGCCTGCTCGACGGCCCGCTCCTCGAGGCCTGGTTCGCGCAGCCGTCCGGACTGGCGGTCGACGCCGATGAGCGCCTCTGGGTGGCCGACTCGGAGGTCTCCGGCCTCCGCTGGATCGAGCCCGGCCAGATCGAGCCCGGCCAGATCGAGCCCGACGTCGAGCCCACCGGTGGCGCCGGCACCGTCCGCACCGCGATCGGCCAGGGCCTGTTCGACTTCGGCCACCGCGACGGCCCGGCGGACCAGGCCCTCCTGCAGCACCCGCTCGGCGTCGCCGTCCTCCCCGACGGCTCGATCGCGATCGCGGACACCTACAACGGGTCCGTCCGCCGCTACGACCCGGTCACCCACGAGGTCACGACCCTCGCGCGCGACCTCGCC
>DATKTF010000507.1:0-2487 GCA_035531255.1 Cellulomonadaceae bacterium | reverse complement strand
GCACGGCCTGCGCCGCGATCCCCGCCGCGTCGTGGGCGCTCTTCGCGATCTCGCGGATCGACGCCGACATCTCCTCCGTGGCGGCCGCGACGGTCTGCACGTTCGTGGACACCTGCTCGGCAGCTGCGGCGACGACATTCGCCTGCGACGACGACTCCGCCGCGCTGGTGACGATCGAGGTCGCCGAGACGGTCAGCTCCTCGGTGGCTGCGGACAGGCCGGCCGCGTCGCCGGAGACCCTGGCCAGCACGTCGGACAGCGCCTCGACCATCGCGTTGTACCCCTGCGCGACGGTGCGCAGGTCGGCCCGGGAGGTGCCCGACGCACGACCCGTCAGGTCCCCGCGGGCGGCCTGGCCCAGCAGCCCGGCCATCTCGCACAGGGGCACGACGACGAGCCGGCCCAACCACCACGCGATGCCGGCTGCGGCCAGGAGCGCGACGACCAGCAGCACCAGCAGGTTGCGCTCCGTCGCGGACGCCGCCGCGGTCTGGGCGGCGCCGGTGCTGGCGCGCACGTCGCGCACGCCGGCGATCCCGACGGCGACCAGGAACGCGACGAACGCGCCGTACAGTGCGGCACAGGCGGTCAGTCGCGCGCGGACTCCGGACATGCAGGCAGCTCCTCATCGATGGGATCGCGTCGCGATCGCTCGTCTCATCGACCACGCACAGCCGGTTCCAAGGTGTCTCGGGCGGTTGAACGGGCAACGACCGGGGGCCGTCCGATCTGGAATCGGGTTGCCGGACGTCGGCCTCGCGCCCCCTCGAGCCCCCTCGGGCCCCGTCGGATACGCTCCGCGCCGCACCTGGGACGCGTGTCGTCTGTGGGGCCCCTGTGACATCACCTGCGCCACGGGGGCCACTCGAGTCACAGATGCGGTGCGGAGCGCGCGAGAGGGAGGGTGAGGGGCGGTGCGGGGATGTGCGGTGCGGTGCGGGGCCGGTGCGGGGTGCGGCGCGCCTTACCGGGACAGGCGACCGAGCAGGGCTGCGGCCGCCAAGATGCCGACGGCCGCCGCGCCACCCAGCACCGCGAAGTCGACCCAGTAGTTCGTGGCCGACCCGATGAGGAGCCCGCGCAGGGCCTCGACCTCGTAGCTCAGCGGGTTGACGTGGCTGATCGCCTGCAACCAGCCGGGCATGAGCGAGATCGGGTAGAGCGCGTTGGACGCGAAGAACAGGGGCATGGTGATCGCCTGCCCGATCCCCATCAGGCGGTCGCGCTTGAGCACGATCCCGGCGATCGTCATCGACAGGCACGAGAAGAACGCCGCCCCGAGGATCACGACGGCGGCGACGCCCAGCAGCCGCAACGGGTTCCACGTCATCGCGACCCCGAGCAGAGCCGCGACGATCACGACGACGATCGCCTGGGCCAGGGCGCGGATGCCGGCCGCGAACGCCTTGCCGGTCACCAGGGCCGCCCGCGGCGTCGGCGTGACCAGGAGCTTCGTCAGGATCCCGGCGTCGCGCTCCCAGATGATCTGGATGCCGTAGAAGATCGCGATGAACAGCGCCGACTGGGCGATGATGCCCGGCGCAAGGTAGTCGAGGTAGGGCACGTTGCCCGTGGGGATCGCGCGGATCCGGCTGAACGTCTCGCCGAAGACCACGAGCCACAGGATCGGCTGGACGGCGCGGGTCACGAGCTCGGTGCGGTCGTGCCTCAGCTTCTGCAGCTCCACGAGGCAGAACGTGACGACGCGCGACGCGAGCAGCTGCGGTCCACGGATCGCCCGGGGGTCGGGGTCAGCCCAGACGGACGGTGCTACGGGCGCTACGGACATTACGGAGCCCTCCCTTCTCGTTCTCGACGAGGTCGCCACCCGTGAAGGCACGGAAGACGTCCTCGAGGCTTGCGCCCTCTCCCTGGGCGGCCTTGAGCTCGTCCGGGCGCCCGACCGCGCGAAGCCGGCCGAGGTGCATGAGCGCGACCCGGTCGCACAGCGCGTCGGCCTCCTCCATGTAGTGCGTGGTGAGCAGCACCGTGGTGCCGTAGTGCTCCTGCATCTCGCTGACGCGGTGCCACACGCTGTCGCGCGCGACGGGGTCCAGGCCGACCGTGGGCTCGTCGAGCACGAGGACCGCCGGGCGGTTGACCAGGGCCTGGGCGAGCTCGAGCCGGCGGACCATGCCTCCGGAGTAGGTCGACGCGAGGCGTCCGGCCGACTCGGTGAGGTCGACCATCGCGAGGACCTCGTCCACGCGCTCGGCCCGCTCGGCGCGGGGGACGTCGAACAGCCGGGCGAACCACATGACGTTCTCGCGACCGGTCAGCGCGCCCTCGATCGAGAGCTGCTGCGGGACGTAGCCGAGCCGACGGCGCACGGCCATCGCCTCGTGGCGCAGGTCGTGGCCGTACACGTGCACGTCCCCGTCCTGCAGCGGCAGGAGAGTGTTGACCAGGCGGATCGTCGTGGTCTTGCCCGCGCCGTTGGGTCCGAGCAGGCCGAAGATCTCGCCGGGGTGGACGTCGAGCGACAGG
>DATKTF010000506.1:0-3798 GCA_035531255.1 Cellulomonadaceae bacterium | reverse complement strand
CCCGCAGGTGACCAGGCCGGGCGCTCAGGCGTCGGCGAGGGCGTCGTTCTGGGCCTGGGCTTCGGCTCCGTCGTACGCCATCTCCTCGTCGTAGGCTTCCTCCTCGTCGTCGTCGGCCTCCTCGTCGACGACCTCGGCGTCCTGCTCGTCCTGGTCGCCCTGGTCGCCGTCGTCGGTCTGGTCGTTCTGGGGGGCGGTGTGGGTGGCGTCGTGGCGGGCAAGGGTCGTCTGCTCGACCTCGGCCAGGCCGTAACCCCAGGCGGCGAGGGTGCGCAGGTACCGGGCGACGTCGACCGACGGGTTGCGCCAGGTGTGGGGGCCAGTGCGCTGCTCGACCCCTGCCAGGGCCAGGGTCAGGGCGATGACCTGCGCGCGGGCCGGTGATGCGGCCTCGATCAGGTCGCTGAGCGCACCGCGCCCGTAGTACCCGTACCCGGTCGCCTTCGGAGCCGACAGCCCGAGCAAGTCGCAGGCGAGGGTGTGGCCCGCGGCGGCGGCGTGGGCCACGTCGTCAGCGCGGGTCGCCAAGACGTGAGCCAGGAACATCCCGGCATCCTTCGGGGCGGTCTTGCGTGCGGCCAGGTCGCGCAGCCAGGTCCGGCGCACGGTCTCGGCGGACTTCCATGCCTTGTTGTTGGCGACGACCTCGCGCCGCTCGGCCTTCTCCTGCTCGCTCATCGCACCGCCGCTGACAGGTCGAGGGTTGCCGTACAGGTCGTCCTTGGTGTGGGCGTTCGCCTTCGGGTCCATGCACACGTACTCGGGGCGGTGTCCGTCGTAGGCGTTGGCGATGTAGGCGCCGTGGCCGGGGCACGTGGCGTGCGCCTCGGGCGTCAGGCGTGCCCCTTCGGTGTCGCGCAAGCGGGACAGACGGGTGATCACCGGGCTGTCCCAGCCGGGGAAATCGATAACCGTGACCCCGGCATCGGTCAGGCTCGCGGTCAGGGCCTCGATCGCTGCCTGTTCGGCTCGTTCGTCGCGCAGCCGCTGGGCGGTGTGGTCGAAAGCGCCCGGGTTGGTGACCGCGACCTGTGTCAGGGCCTCGACCAGGCCGGGGGCGTCCTCGAACTCGGTCAAGACCAACCCCTGGTCAAGGGTCAGGTCGTGCTCGCGGGTGGCGGCGACTGCGGGCGGGGACTTGGCCACGGTCAGCGCACCCTCGACGGTGGCCTTCTTGGTGTGCAGGCGCCGGGCGATCTGGGTGGGCGAGACTCCCATGAGGGACAACTGCTCGAACGCGGCGATCCGGTCGGAGTCGGGCAGCGCCAGGCGTTGGTCGTTCTCGATGACCTGCTGCACGATCCGCTCGGCGTCTGTGGTGGCGTCGATGATCCGGACCGGGATGCTCGCCAGCCCGGCTTCGATCGCGGCCAGGGTGCGGCGCTGTCCGGCCCGCACGTACAGGGCACCGTCGACCTGACGCACGGCCAGGATCGGGGTCAGGACCCCATGCTCGCGGATCGAGGCGACGAAGTCCTTTCCGAGACTGGCGGTGGTGCGCACGTTGACGTCGATGGTCAACGTGGTGGGGTCGATATGGGCGAACTCGACGGCGGGGACCTGCTCGACGTCAGGCGCAGCGGCCGGGGTCATGGTCTGCGTAGATGCGATGCTCATGGGTGTCACCTTCCGTGCCGGGGTGGGTGGTGGCCCTTGCTGGCCGACCGTTTTTTTGGCCCTCCTGGCGCCGGGAATCACCGCCGGCATGAGCGGGCGGGAGTGCAACCCGTAGGGCGGTAGCCCAGGCGAGGTCGGCCGGGCTCAGTGAGCGCAGCGAACGCAGGCCGGGCTCGTCGGGGCCACCGGCAGGCGGAGCCTGCTTGCGCGGAGCTCGCGCCGGCGATGATGGAACGCCAGGAGGAACAAACCGGGGTTCTTACAGCCGCCGGCCGCGCAGCGACCGGTGCCCGGTCACCTCGGGCCTCCGTGCCCGCGGTGCAGTAGTGCACCCCACTCCCCCACCCCCTCGGCGACCTCGAGCAGCTAGGAGCCCCACGGGCGACTCGCTGGGAGCCGTACGGGGGCGGTAGGCGCGATCCTCGCGTGGATTGGTGGGATTGAGCCGCTGACATCTGCAGGAGTCAGTGTGCGGGGGCGGCGTTGGTGGGGTCGGCGGTGTTCATCGCGTCCTGGATGGAAGCGAGGACGCACCCCACCTCCTCGATGAGAGCGTGGAGTGACCCTGGAAGTTCACGGTGCGCGAGTTGAGGATCGCGTGCCATTGCGATGCGAACGGTGCCGGAGAGGTCGACCTTGACGGGGATGTGGGACTGGAAGAACTTGCCGCCGTCGCGCAGCATCTTCCCTGCGGGTATGTCGTGGTAGGTGAACTCCTGACGGTCTCCTGTCGGCCAGGTGACGATTGCGTGCGGGTCTTCGATCCCGGGGTTGATGATGTTCAGTTCGCGGTGCTTGTCGGCGTTCTGGTAGACGTGAAGGATTGTGAGTGCGTGATTGTCGGGGTTCCCTGCCGGCGTCGAGTCGTCCTCGTGTGGCTGAGTCAGTTGGATGATGTCAAGGACAGCCTCGGGCATCCCCTGGGTCCACCCCGACCAGTCCTTCCTTTGCTTGCTCCGACGACTACGCAATTCGTCGAAGGCACTGCCGTCAGGGACGGGCTGCCAGATGTCGTCGGTGAAGATCGGGAACTGACTCTTCGAGATCCGATGAGCGGGCACGTTCGCCGCGGCGATGTGGTCCAGTGCGGAGCGCAGGTCGTAGAGGAACTCCCCGAGGATGACGGGCAGCATCGGGTCGATCGTCAGGTCGAGGTGAGCGGTGTAGATCCATGAGTCGGTTTCGTGGTGTTCCGCGACCCTGATCGGGCGTGGGCTGCCGCCGCCGAGCTGGTCCACTTGTTCGACGATGACAGCGAGGTGCTGACGGGCTCGCTTGACCTTCATCCACCACGATTGGTCGAGCGATGTCGGGGTGTTCACACTGGGCATTGTGCGCCGGGTCAGCGACAACCCGAAGGTGACGGCCCACCTCGGGCGAAGGTACAGCCGACTCACGACACTTCAGGCGTTCTGCGGCCAGTCGACGAGGGGTCCCAGGGCGATTCGGGGTGTCGAGGGCGTTACGGCGCCTGACGTGTCGGTGAGGTGTTCGACGTGGTCGTGGCTGCCGGTGGCGTGTGAGATGGCGGCGAGGACCAGTGCGGTGTCGTGGCGGTCGAGATTGGCGAGTTCCCAGCGCAACGGGATCGGGGTCCAGCGGTCTGCGGCGCCAGCCTCGGTGCTGGGGTAGCCGGCGAGGGACGCGGCGACCGTCAGGATTGCCCGGTCGGCGGGTGCGATGACCCATTCGGTGGTCTCGTGCACCGCGCGCGGCCAGTCGATGCGGACCGCGCCTGCCTGTTCCTGGTCGACCGTGACGAACTGGTCGCGGAAGTCGGCACGCCGCAGCCATGAGCCGTGGGCGATCAAGAGTCTCGCGGCGGCTTCGTCGGGCTAGGACCCGTGCGCGGCCGCGAGGAACCCGGCGCTGACCTCTGCTTCGGACAGTGGGCCTCGCGGGTTCACTGCCGGCTGGCCGCGAGGTGCACGCGGTAGTGCTCGAGCACGGCCGCGCACAGTGCGCTGCGTGACGGGGCGCCGACTTCGGCGATCTTGGTGTCTACCCAGTCGCGTTGCGTGAGGCTGACGCGGAACTGGCGCTGTACTCCCCCGTCGCCGCGGATCTTGGTCGCCCGGCGCGGCACTCCCCCGGTGCCGGTGCGCTGGTGGGGTGTGAAGGCCTCGACGAGCTCGGCGTCGTCGACGAGCCGCCGAACCTCCGGTCACGCGAACCTGACGC
>DATKTF010000505.1:0-2787 GCA_035531255.1 Cellulomonadaceae bacterium | reverse complement strand
ATCCACCGGACGAGCCCGGGGTCGGCGCGGCGATCGACTCCGTCGCCAGGTTCGTGAACGTGTCGAGGTTGCTGCCGAAAGCCGCGTACGAGACCCAGAACATCCCTGTGTGGAATCCCGCCCCGCCATACCAGACGGGCTCGGCCACGGCGTAACCCTGTGCGGCAAGCTCACCGAACACCCGGGCCCAGCGCTCAGCGACTCCGAACACGATCGCATAGGGCAGGTACCTGCTGAAGAGGTCCTCGCCCTCCTCGAACCGGATCTGGTTGGCCTCCGCCGTGGTGAGGTACCGCTGGAACCCGAAGGCCTGCGCGAGGACGGCCGTCCCGGAAGGGGTCCGTGCCGGCGCAGCCTTGGCGACGACGACCATGACGAGTCCCACGACGACGAGTGCCCCCGGCACGAGAGAGATGCCCTTGACGTCGAACACGTTCGCGAACGCGAACGCCCCGAACAGCCCGAAGAACGCGAGGATCGCCCCGCCGACCTGCCACCGGCTCCGGACGCTCGCCGGGTTGGCGGAGAACCACCGGTTGTCGGTGACGTCCTCGTAGAGCAGCGTCTGCACCTTGCTCATCGACGAGGCGAACGTCGTCTTCAGGTCACTCAGGGCGACCTGCTGGCGTCCGGCGAAGATGTAACCCAGAAGCGCCGACTCGAACGCCTTCAGCTCGGGCCCGGCCTCGCGCAGCTGGCTCAACGTCCAGTCGGTCGGCTTGCGCCCGGCCTTCTTCGGCGGGACCTCGTCGATGCGCAGGTAGCCACGCACGGCAAGGTCGATGATCGTGGCCGTGACGTCCTTGGGGTCGGCGACCTCGTCGAGGAGCGTCCCGACCTCGCCCGGACTGACCCCGGGTGGGGGGGTGAACTGCACGGCGACGGGCGTGCGCTTGTCGCGGTAGCCGAGCGGCATCTCCTGGCCCGGCGCCGGCGCCAGGCCCGGTGTGAGGCCCAGGTACTGGCGGTCGCGCCCGTTCCGCCGCACCCGTCGCACCACGATTCCCGTGCCGACGCCGACGATCAGCAGCGCGAGGACGCCTGTGACAGCCGTCGGGGTGACGGGATCGAGAGGGCTGGGTGTGGCGATGATCAGGGCCTTCGCCCCGCTGAACGCCGACGCCGGGTAGTGGACCGCGACGGTCAGGCCGTTCCCCGGGGTCAACGTCTGCTGCGTGAACGTCGCCGTCCCGTCCGTGCCCACCGCCCCGGCGTCGCACGGCGTCGTGCTACCTGCCGGTCCGCTGAAGCAGGTCGCGCCGTCGGCAGCCACCGGGCCGACGACCGCGACCGAGACTCCCGCGATCGGGATCGATCCGGCGTCGGGTGACACCACGTTCCAGTAGAACTCGGAGTGGTCGGAGAAGGAGTTCACGACCGAGCCGATCGTGTACTCGATGTGATAGCTCTGGGTCCCCGAGATGCTGCCCTGGCTCGGGTCGCCGATGTTCACCGTGAGCCAGCCGTTTCCGGTCTGGGTGTTGACGCCGGCCGGGGCTCCCGTCGGACTCGAAGCGGTGATGTCGCCGACGGGGTACGAGCGCACGTGCGCGCTGTCCCCGCTGATCGCCTGCTGCACCGGGATCGTGATCGTCGGGCCGTGCCCGGGGTCGCCGCCGAAGTCGAAGTCCAGGTCGATCGCCACGTGCGCGTTGCCGCCGGACGTCAGCGTGTACGTCAGGGCGTACCTCGTGACGTGCCGGCCTCCGGTGTCCGACGCCCGGACGGCGGCCACGGCGGTGGAGGTGAGCCCGCCCCACGCCACGAGCAGCCCGACGATGACGACGAGAACGGCCGCACGACGCCGTCCCGGCATGCCGCGCACCGCCACGCCGATCACCGGTCTCTCTTGGATCGCATGGCCCGCTGGGCCTCGAGGTTGTCCTGACGCTCGCGCAGGGTCTGGCGCTTGTCGTACTCGCGCTTGCCACGGGCCAGCGCGATCTCGACCTTGGCGTAACCGTCCTGGAAGTAGAGGGACAGCGGGATGATCGTCAGTCCCTTCTCGTGCGACCTCTGGTCCAGGCGGTCGATCTCGATGCGATGCAGCAGGAGCTTGCGCTTGCGGCGCGGCGCATGGTTCGTCCACGTCCCCTGCGCGTACTCGGGGATGTGCACCCCCTGCAGCCACGCCTCGCCACCTTCGATCTCGCAGAAACCGTCGACCAGCGACGCGCGCCCGGCGCGCAGGGCCTTGACCTCGGTGCCGCTCAGCGCGATCCCTGCCTGGAAGACGTCCTCGATCGTGTAGTCGTGGCGTGCCTTGCGGTTGCTGGCCACGATCGTGCGGCCCTGCTCCTTGGCCACCACGCACCTTCTCTCGTCCGACGGTCGTCGCAGCGCGCCACCTGATGGAGGGATCGAGGCTGCCGCCCCAGGGTAGAGGACGGGGCGGTGCGCACGCTCATGGATTGCGGCGCCCGGTCAGGCGAGGCCGAGCAATGGCTCCGGGTTCACGACGGCGCCGTTCACGTATGCCTCGAAGTGCAGGTGGCACCCGGTGGACACGCCACCCGTCATCCCGGCGTATCCCACGAGCTGACCCTGCGCCACCGACTGCCCGGCGCTGACCACCACCGTGTTCATGTGGTTGTAGCTGCTCATGAGCGAGCTGTTGTTGACGTAACCGTGGTTGATCATCACCTGGTTGCCGTAGCCGTTGACCCACTTCGCCCACTGCACGGTCCCGGCGCGCCCGGCATAGATGGGGGTGTTGCAGTACGCGCGGAGGTCGACGCCCGCATGCAGCCGGTAGATCTTGAGGATCGGTTGAAGCCGCCAGCCGTA
>DATKTF010000504.1:0-2430 GCA_035531255.1 Cellulomonadaceae bacterium | reverse complement strand
GGCGAGGCGCTCACCGACCGGGGCGAGCCTCGCCCCGTGGAGGATCTCCTGGCCGAGGTGCGTGCGGTACCGCCGATGGCCGGAGCGGACCTGGCCGGTGAGGTCACGACCTCCGAGCCTTACGTGGTCGAGCCGTGCGGCGATTTCGCCGGTGCGGAACCGACGGCCACGGTCGTCGCGCTCGACCTCGGGATCAAGTCCATGACGCCGCACCGTCTCGCGGAGCGCGGCATGCGGGTGCACGTGGTGCCGAGCAGCATCGGCATCGACGAGGTCCTCGCCCTCGAGCCCGACGGCGTGTTCTTCTCGAACGGTCCGGGCGACCCGGCCGCGTCGACGCACGAGGTCGCGCTCCTCCGCGAGGTGCTCGATCGGCGGATCCCGTACTTCGGTATCTGCTACGGCAACCAGATCCTCGGGCGCGCCCTGGGTTTCGGCACCTACAAGCTCGCCTTCGGTCACCGCGGCATCAATCAGCCGGTGATGGACCTCAGCACGCGGCGGGTCGAGATCACGTCCCAGAACCACGGCTTCGCCGTCGACGCCCCGCGCGGCCAGGAGACGGCCGCGCCGTACGACGACGGTCGCTACGGCCGGGTCGTCGTCTCGCACGTCGGGCTCAACGACGACGTCGTCGAAGGCCTGAGATGCCTCGACGTCCCCGCGTTCTCGGTCCAGTACCACCCGGAGGCGGCGGCCGGCCCGCACGACGCGGCCTACCTCTTCGACCGCTTCCTCGACCTCATGACCTCCGGCGCAGGATCGGGGACGACCGAGTCGTCCACTGGTCCCGCGGAGGCCGCGCCCAGCAAGGAGAGCTGACCCGTGCCACGCAGAACAGACCTCACCAGCATCCTGGTGATCGGCTCCGGCCCGATCGTGATCGGGCAGGCGTGCGAGTTCGACTACTCCGGGACGCAGGCGTGCCGCGTGCTCAAGGAGGAGGGGCTGCGCGTCGTCCTCGTCAACTCCAACCCGGCGACGATCATGACCGACCCGGAGTTCGCCGATGCGACGTACGTCGAGCCACTGACGACCGAGGTGCTCACGTCCATCATCGCGAAGGAGCGGCCCGACGCGCTCCTCGCGACGCTCGGCGGCCAGACGGCGCTGAATGCCGCGATCGCGCTCGACGAGGCGGGCGTGCTCGAGGAGTACGGAGTCGAGCTGATCGGGGCGAGCATCGCCGCGATCCAGAAGGGCGAGGACCGCCAGCAGTTCAAGGAGGTCGTCGCGACCTGCGGCGGGGAGAGCGCGCGCTCGGAGATCATCCACACGATCGACGAGGCGATCGCCGCCGCCGAGGTGCTCGGCTACCCGATGGTCGTGCGCCCGTCCTTCACGATGGGCGGCCTCGGCTCCGGTCTGGCCTACGACGAGTCCGACCTGCGCCGGATCGTCGGTCAGGGTCTGCACTACTCGCCGACCACCGAGGTCCTCCTCGAGGAGTCGATCCTCGGGTGGAAGGAGTACGAGCTCGAGCTGATGCGGGACAGGCACGACAACGTCGTGGTCGTCTGCTCGATCGAGAACGTCGACCCGGTCGGCGTCCACACGGGCGACTCGGTCACCGTCGCACCGGCTCTGACGCTCACCGACCGCGAGTTCCAGCGCCTCCGGGACATCGGCATCGCGGTCATCCGCGAGGTCGGGGTCGACACCGGAGGCTGCAACATCCAGTTCGCGGTGGAGCCCACCACCGGGCGCATCGTCGTGATCGAGATGAACCCACGGGTGTCCCGCTCCTCGGCCCTGGCCTCCAAGGCCACCGGTTTCCCGATCGCGAAGATCGCGGCGCGCCTCGCGATCGGCTACACGCTCGACGAGATCCCGAACGACATCACCGGCTCGACGCCGGCCTCGTTCGAGCCGACGCTCGACTACGTGGTCGTCAAGGTGCCGCGGTTCGCCTTCGAGAAGTTCCCGGCGGCGGACGACACGCTCACCACCACGATGAAGTCGGTCGGCGAGGCGATGGCGCTCGGCCGCAACTTCACCGAGGCGCTCGGCAAGGCCATGCGGTCGATCGACAAGAAGGGCTCGGTCTTCCACTGGGAGGGACCGGTCCCGTCCGGCGCCGCCCTCGACGCGCTGCTCGAGGCGATCGCGCGGCCGACCGAGAACCGGCTGATCCAGGTGCAGCAGGTCCTGCGCGCGGCGGCAGACGACCGCGCCGGGGTCGACGCGGTGTACCGGGCGACGGGGATCGACCCCTGGTTCCTCGACCAGGTCCTGCTCGTCAACGAGGTGGCCGCCGAGACGGCCGCCGCCACGGTGCTCGACCGCGACGTCCTCGTGCACGCGAAGCGCCACGGGCTCTCGGACGCCCAGATCGCCCAGCTGCGCGGCACCAGCGAGGACGCCGTCCGGCAGGCTCGCCATGCGCTGCGCGTCCGGCCGGTGTTCAAGACGGTCGACACCTGCGCCGCG
>DATKTF010000503.1:0-4593 GCA_035531255.1 Cellulomonadaceae bacterium | reverse complement strand
GCGGTGCCCGCCGTGCCTGCCTCGAGCGCCACAGTCACGGCTTAGTTGCAGACGCGTTAGCAAATCGTTACGTTCAGGACTTGAACACAGGGCCTTCGGCGCAATAAGTTCACTCGCACAACAAAATGTGAGGCCTCGGTGGCCGATCGGGACGGGTCCAGAGTGGGACCTGCGAGGAGGAGCACCGGGGGGCGCGAGGCTGCGCCAGCGCGAGTTCCGGGCGGTCCGGGCCGTGCAACCACAGGAGGGTCGACGAAGATGTCTCTCAAGAAGACCAAGCTTGTCGCGGCGATTGCAGGTGCCGCGATGCTCGTAGGTGGCCTTGCCGCCTGCAGCTCGACGAAGACGGAGACGCCCGCAGCAACGGGATCTGCCGCGACCGCTGGGGGCCTGATCGGCATCGCGATGCCGACCAAGAGCCTGCAGCGTTGGAACAACGACGGTGCGCACCTCGACGAGCTGCTCAAGGCCGCCGGGTACACGACGAGCCTGCAGTACGCCGACAACAAGGTCGACCAGCAGATCACCCAGCTGCAGAACATGATCAACCAGGACCCGAAGGTCCTGATCATCGCCTCGATCGACGGCACCGCGCTCGGCCCGGTACTGGCCCAGGCGAAGGCCAAGAACATCCAGGTCATCGCGTACGACCGCCTCATCAACGGCACGAACGACGTGGACTACTACGCGACGTTCGACAACTACAAGGTCGGCCAGCTGCAGGGGCAGTACATCGTCGACACCCTCGGCCTCGCATCCGGCAAGGGCCCGTTCAACCTCGAGCCGTTCGCCGGTTCTCCGGACGACAACAACGCCAAGTTCTTCTTCGCCGGCGCGTGGGACGTGCTGAAGCCCTACGTGGACAGCGGCAAGCTCGTCATCCCGTCAGGGAAGGCACCGGCCTCTGACGCCGAGTGGACGAAGGTCGGCATCCAGGGATGGGCCACCGCCACTGCGCAGTCCGAGATGGACAACCGCCTGAACTCGTACTACACCGGCGGCAAGAAGGTCGACGTCGTGCTCTCCCCGAACGACTCGCTGGCGCTGGGCATCGAGCAGTCGCTCGACTCCCACGGCTACAAGGTGGGTTCCGACTGGCCGCTCGTGACGGGTCAGGACGCCGACCAGGCGAACGTCAAGAACATGCTCGCGGGCATGCAGGCGATGACGGTCTGGAAGGACACCCGCACGCTGGGTGACCAGGTCGCCAAGATGGTCGACCAGATCGTCAAGAAGGAGACCGTGACGGTCAACGACACGAAGACCTACAACAACGGCAAGAAGATCGTCCCGTCGTTCCTGCTTCCTCCGCAGGTCGTGACCAAGGACACCGTCAAGACCGCTCTCGTGGACTCGGGCTTCTACACGGCCAGCGACCTCGGTCTCTGACAAGCCCTCACGCGTGACGACGCCGGGGCCGGGTCTGCAGGGTGACTGTCCTGCAAGCCCGGCCCCGGCCGGGACGCGCCCCTTCCCGATCGAGCAGACAGCAGGCAGAAATGTCGACCGACAACATCATTCTCGAGATGCGTGGGATCACGAAGACGTTCCCGGGCGTCAAGGCACTGCAGGACGTCACCCTCAACGTCGAGCGCGGCCAGGTTCACGGCATCTGCGGTGAGAACGGCGCAGGCAAGTCCACCCTCATGAAGGTGCTCTCGGGGGTGTACCCGCACGGCACCTACGAGGGTGACATCGTCTTCGAGTCCGAGACCTGCGAGTTCAAGGGCATCCGGGACAGCGAGCACCGCGGCATCGTCATCATCCACCAGGAGCTCGCGCTCAGCCCGTACCTCTCCATCGCCGAGAACATCTTCCTCGGGAACGAGCAGGCGACGCGGGGCGTGATCGACTGGACCAAGACCAATGCGGAGGCCGCCAAGCTCCTCGCACGCGTCGGCCTCTCCGAGTCGCCCGACACCAAGATCATGGACATCGGCGTCGGCAAGCAGCAGCTGGTCGAGATCGCGAAGGCGCTGTCCAAGCGCGTCAAGCTGCTGATCCTCGACGAGCCCACCGCGGCCCTCAACGACGACGACAGCGCCCATCTGCTCGACCTCGTCCGCAGCCTCAAGGGCCAGGGCATCACCTCGATCATCATCTCTCACAAGCTCAACGAGATCGCCGCGATCTCGGACCACACCACGGTGATCCGCGACGGCAAGACCATCGAGACCCTCGACATGCACGGCGCCGAGCCCGTCTCGGAGGAGCGCATCATCCGGGGCATGGTCGGTCGCTCGCTCGACCACCGCTTTCCCGAGCGTTCGTCGCACATCGGCGAGGAGGTCTTCCGCATCGAGGACTGGACCGTGCACCACCCGATCGACCAGGGCCGCAAGGTCGTCGACGGCGCGAGCCTGATGGTTCGCAAGGGTGAGGTCGTCGGTCTCGCCGGGCTCATGGGTGCCGGGCGCACCGAGCTCGCGATGAGCGTGTTCGGGCGGACGTACGGGACCAACATCTCCGGTCGGGTCTTCAAGAACGGCCAGGAGATCCACACCCGGACCGTCGGCGAGGCGATCCGGCACGGCATCGCGTACGCGACCGAGGACCGCAAGCGGTACGGCCTCAACCTCATCGAGGACATCAAGCGCAACATCACGTCCTCGGCTCTCGGCAAGCTGTCGCGCTACGGGGTCGTGGACCGCGAGGAGGAGACCCTCATCGCGGAGCGGTACCGCAAGGACATGAACATCAAGACCCCGTCGGTGGACGCGATCGTCGGGAAGCTGTCCGGCGGGAACCAGCAGAAGGTCGTGCTGAGCAAGTGGATCTACGCCGACCCGGACGTGCTGATCCTCGACGAGCCGACGCGCGGCATCGACGTCGGTGCCAAGTACGAGATCTACACGATCATCAATGCCCTGGCCGACGCCGGCAAGGCCGTCGTCGTCATCTCGTCCGAGCTGCCGGAGCTGCTCGGAGTCTGTGACCGCATCTACACGCTGAGCCAGGGTCGAGTGACCGGCCAGCTCCCCCGCGCCGAAGCGACCCAGGAGTCGCTCATGGCTCTGATGACCCAGGAAAAGGAAGTGACGTCGCGATGACCGCCGTCAGGGAGTACCTCGGCCGCAACATGCGCCAGTACGGGATCATGGGCGCGCTCATCGTGATCGTCCTGCTCTTCGAGTGGATGACGGGTGGCCGGCTGCTGATGCCGGACAACCTCGCTGCGCTCGTCCAGCAGAACGCCTACGTGATGATCCTCGCCATCGGCATGGTCATGGTGATCGTCGCCGGTCACATCGACCTGTCCGTCGGATCCGTGGTCGCCTTCGTCGGCGGTGTCGTCGGCATCGCGATGGGCAAGTGGGACCTGCCGTGGCTCCTCGCGGTGATCCTCGGCATCGTCGTCGGGGCGCTCGTCGGGGTGTGGCAGGGCTACTGGGTCGCCTACGTGGGGATCCCCGCCTTCATCGTCACCCTTGCCGGGATGTTGATCTTCCGCGGGCTCGCGATCGTGCTCGTCGGTACCACGATCGCCGGCCTACCGAGCGGGTTCGTCGCGATCAGCAACGGCTATCTGCCGAACCTTCTGGGCTATACAGCGAACCGGGATGCGCTCACGCTCGTCCTCGGCCTCGTCGCGATCGCCGGACTGGTGTTCTCGCAGATGCGTGCTCGCACGACGCTGAGGAAGCACGACCTCGAGGTCGAGCCGATGGTGGCCTTCGTCGGCAAGCTCGTCCTGATGGCCGCGCTGTTCGGCGCGATCACCTGGATCCTCTCCGGCAGCACCGGGATGCCGATCGTGCTGATCCTCGTCGGTGTGCTGATCCTCGCCTACACGTTCGTCCTCGGACGGACCGTCTTCGGCCGTCACATCTACGCGATCGGTGGCAACCTCAACGCGGCGATCCTGTCCGGCGTCAACACGCGCCGGGTGAACTTCGGGATCTTCGTGAACATCGGCGCGCTCGCCGGTGTCGCTGCGATCGTCACCACGTCGCGCGCCGGCGCGGCGGTGGCCGCGGCGGGTGACGGCTTCGAGCTCGACGCGATCGCCGCGTGCTTCATCGGTGGCACGGCTGTCACGGGTGGCGTCGGCAAGGTCTCCGGGGCCATGATCGGTGCCCTCATCATGGGCGTCCTGAACATGGGCCTGTCGATCATGAACGTCGACCCGTCCTGGCAGAAGGCGATCAAGGGCCTCGTGCTCCTCGCCGCCGTCGCCTTCGACCTGATCAACAAGCGGCGCGCCGCCGGTCGCTGACCAACAGCGCCGATCGCACGACCAGCACGACCAGCACGACCAGCACGACCAGCACGACCAGCACGACCAGCACGACCAGCACAGCATGCACCGACTGCGCCGGGTCCCGTATCGCACGGGGCCCGGCGTCGTCGTGCCTAGGATCTGCAGGTGAGCAGCACGCACCTCGATCTCTGGATCGGCACGTATCCGCCGGCCGGCGCAGGCAGCCCCGCAGGTCGAGGGGAAGGTGTCTGGCGGGCGCGGTTCGACCTCGCGTCGGACTCGTGGCTGGAAGCCCATCAGGTGGCGGACCTCCCGGCTCCGTCGTTCCTCGTCGCGCATCCGTCGGGTGCCGTCCTCTACGCCGTCGGCGAGACGGCCGACGGCACGGTGAC
>DATKTF010000502.1:0-2022 GCA_035531255.1 Cellulomonadaceae bacterium | reverse complement strand
GTCGTCACCTGGAACGGTCTCGACCTCACACTGCGCTGTCTCGACTCCCTCCGCGCGCAGGAGTGCGACGGGGTGGACGTCGAGCTGGTCGTCGTCGACAACGGTTCACGGGACGCGACCGTCGACGTGATCCAGGCGATGGACGACGTCCGGCTCGTCGCCCTCGCGTCCAACACCGGGTTCGCCGGCGGAGTCAACGCCGGTATCCGCGCGACGACCGGGGACGTCGTGGTCCTCGTCAACAACGACGCGATCGCCGAACCGGGGTTCCTCCAGCACCTCGTGGCGCCGTTCACCGCACCGGGCGCGGAACGCGTGGGCGCTACGACCGGTCGTGTGCGCCTGAGCGGACGCTTCGCGCGTGACGACCGGGCGGCCCATGCGCTCGTCGGCCATGACGGCGCGCGGTGGGTGCGGGTGGACGACGGCAACGACAGCACGGGGACCCAGCTGCTCAACAGCACCGGGAACGAGGAGACGACCTCGGGCAACGGCCGCGACCGGGGCTGGCTCTCGCCCGCCGACGCTCCCGCGGCGCCGACCGAGGTCTTCGGGTTCAACGGCGGGTCCGCGGCCCTCCGGCGGACGGCTCTCGACGATGTCGGCCTCTTCGACGACACGCTGTTCATGTACTACGAGGACACCGAGCTGTCGTGGCGCCTCCGTCGACGTGGATGGACCGTGCATCACGTGCACGAGGCGCTCACGGTGCACGACCACGCGGCGTCGAGCGGGACGTCGTCACCGTTCTTCCTGGACCACAACGAGCGCAACCGACTGCTCGTCGCGCTCATCCACGCCCCGTGGTCCGTCGTGCTCCGCGCGTTCGGCAGGGCCACCGCCCGGGCGGTGCTCGGCCCCCAGCGCGGCCGGCGCGCGCGAGCGCTGCTCGCCGTCGCCGCGCGCGCCCCGCTGGCCCTGCGCCGCCGGTCGGCGATCGACCGCACCGCGACCGTGCCACGGTCCGTCCCGTCGGTCCTTCTCGTGCCCGACTCCCGGCCTGCACCGTGAGCAGCCGACGTCTGAGCAGTGCGAACGGGCCACTTCGGGTCGGGATGACCGTCGAGCAGTGCTGGCAACGGGTGCCTGGCGGATCGGCGAGCTACGTCGTCGCCCTGCTGGATGCGTTGCACAGGCGCCCCGACGTCACCATGGTCGGTCTGTCGGATCGACACACCGGCCCGCCGATGCCCGACTACGCCCCGAGGGGTCCCGTTCGATCGCTCGGACTCCCGCGAGGGGTTCTCTATCGCTCCTGGAACTGGCTCTCTGCGCCACGACCTGAATGGACCGAGCGGGACCTTGATGTCGTCCACGCGGCGACCTGGGCCATACCGCCTACCGGCAGACCACTTGTCGTGACGATTCACGACGTTGCCTTCCTGCGGGATCCGAGCCACTTCACACCGCGTGGCGTGCGGTTCTTCACGAGGGCGCTCAGCCGCGCGCGGAACGAGGCCGATGTCGTCATCGTGCCGTCACGCGCGACCGCGGGCGACTGCGTGGAAGCAGGAATCGACGCCGCTCGCATCCACGTGGTGCCGCACGGGGCTCCGCACTGGATCGTGCGCGCCGACGAGATCGCGAGCGTCCGCTCGCGCTTGCGGCTGCCCCAGAGGTTCATCCTCTGGTGCGGGACGTACGAACCACGCAAGAACCTCACCGGGCTCCTCGCCGCCTTCGCATTGGCATTCGAGGAAGACCCCGCGCTTCACCTGGTCCTGGTCGGACCGCCAGGCTGGGGCGCTCGACCGGAGAGCGCGACCACGGCCGCGTGGTCGTCCCACGTCCATCACGTCGGTCGGCTCAGCACGAGCGACCTCAGGGTCGTCTATGCGGCTGCTACGGCGTTCTGCTTCCCGTCGATCTGGGAGGGGTTCGGTCTGCCCGTCCTGGAGGCGATGGCCGTCGGCACGCCCGTCGTGACGTCGCGCGGGACGTCCATGGCGGAGGTGGTGGGCGATGCCGGGGTGCTGGCCGCACCCGACGACCCGGCAGAGATCGCGGCCGGGATGCTTCGCG
>DATKTF010000501.1:0-3538 GCA_035531255.1 Cellulomonadaceae bacterium | reverse complement strand
CCGCGTCGGGAGACCTCACGCGCGTGCATGCGAACACGGTCGGCGGTGCGGTGACGCTCGACGTCACGTCACTGACCTCGTCGATCACCGCGTCGACCGTCGCCGGGGACGTCACCGTGCGCCTGCCGCACGGTCGAGGAGTCGACGTCGAGGCGCGGAGCGTGTCCGGTCGCGTCGTGATCGACGGTCAGGAGCACAAGGGCGCGAACATCGGCCAGGTCAAGGTCTCGCTCCCGTCCGGTGGGGGGACGTGCTACGTCGTCTGCTCGAGCGTCACGGGCCACCTGACCGTGCTCCACGCTGCCGAGGTGAGCTGATGCCGCAGGTCTTCGCCCACGGTCAGCTCCGCCTGTACCTCCTCGGGCTGCTCGAGTCCGGGCCGAAGCACGGGTACGAGCTCATCACGGCGCTCTCCGACCGTTTCGGCGGCACGTACCGACCGAGCCCGGGCACGATCTACCCGCGGCTTGCGCGCCTCGAGGAGGAGGGTCTCGTCCAGCGGGTCGAGGACGGCCGCAAGGGTACGTATACGCTCACCGACGCCGGGCGGCGCGAGCTGGCGGGACGCAGCGCGGACCTGGCCGCCCTCGAAGAGGGGATCGCCGAGAGCGTCCGGGCGCTCGCGGCCCAGGTCCGCGACGACGTCCGAGGTTCGATGGCCGGGCTGCGCGCCGATCTGGCCGCCGCGGCGCAGCAGGCGCGAGCGTCCGCAGCCCCGGCGACCGGGTCGGCCGATCCGCGTGCGGCGTCGCGCGCCCGACGCGCCGAGGCCGAGATCCTGCTCCAGAGGTTCCGTGACGAGCTGCGTGCGGACCTTCGGCACGCCGACGCCCGGGACGGGATCGGGGCCCTGACGCTCGACACGCTGCGGACCGTCCTCGAGAGTGCCCGGACCGCCGTGCGCGCGACGCTGCACTGAGGAACCGCGTCGGGCCCGAAGGACCCGGCGCTCGCTGACCGGGATCAGGTGACGTCGTCCGGCAGGCCCAGCCAGTCGTACCAGCCGGTGTGCAGCACGAGCCACGCCATCAGGCCGTAGCCGGCCTGGCCGGGGAGGACGCCGTCGCCGGACGCGAGGTCGGCGAGCCACTGCTCGTGCGTGATCAGCGGGGAGAACGTGTCCACGAACGGCACGTGCCGGCGCGTCGCGACGTCGGCGTACGCATGCGACAGCTCGCCGATCTTCTCGTTGTCGGTGGTCTGGCCCGGTGGCGGGCCGACGACGAACGTCGGGATGCGGCGCGACTCGGCCACGTCGAGGATGTTCGCGAGGTTGAGGCGGCTCCGGGCGAGCGAGAGCCCGGCTCCGACATCGGCCCGGCCGAGCGCGACGACCAGCCTGTTGTCGAGGTCAGGAGCGAACCGCCGCGCGGTCTCCTCGTCCCATCGATGGCCGAGCGCGGTGCTCGTCTCCCCGGGGACCGCGAGAGTCAACGCCGTCACGGGCGGATCGGTGACCGTGCGGGCGACGACCCTGCCGACCCACCCGAGACCCTTGGGGTCACCGGCTCCGGCAACGAGCTCGTCGCCCACCACCGCCAGTCGCAGCGGCACGTCTCCCACGATCATCACTCCACCCACGTCGATCGGGCCGTCGTCGACCCGCGGTCCAGTCTCGCAGGCGAGAGGCCGTGCACCTGCCCGATCGACGGGTGTGGCGAGCGTCGAGCCGTCAGCGGTCGAAGGCCGCCTCGAGGATGGCCGCCTGCTCGCGCTGGTGCTTCTTGGCAGAGCCGGAGGCCGGCGACGCCGACGCCGGACGTGACACGACGCTGATCGTGCTCCCGACCGCACCGGGCAGCACCATCGAGATGTGCGTCCACGGCCCCTGGTTCTCGGGCTCGTCCTGCACCCAGACGAGCTGCGCACCGGCGAACGGTGCGAGCGCCTCGCGAAGCCCTGCGCCGTCGAGCGGATAGAGCTGCTCGACCCGCACGATCGCCGTGCGGGTGTCGTGGCGCTCCTCACGCCGGGCGAGAAGGTCCCAGTAGACCCTCCCCGAGCACAGCAGCACCCGGTCGACGGATCCGGCGGTGGCGGCGGCGACCGCGTCGGGCAGGACCGGTCGGAACGTCCCGGACGTGAACTCCTCGACGGGCGACGCGCCTGCCTTGAGCCGAAGCATCGACTTCGGCGTGAACACGACGAGCGGGCGGCGAGGCCGCGCGTACGCCTGCCGGCGGAGCAGGTGGAAGTACGACGCCGGCGTGCTGGGCTGTGCGACCGTGAGGTTCTCCTCGGCGCACAGCTGGAGGAACCGCTCGATCCGCGCGGACGAGTGGTCAGGTCCCTGGCCCTCGTAGCCGTGCGGAAGGAGGAGGACGACGGACGAGTTCTGCGCCCACTTCTGCTCGGCCGAGGAGATGAACTCGTCGATGATCGTCTGGGCGCCGTTGACGAAGTCGCCGAACTGGGCCTCCCACAGCACGAGAGCGTCCGGACGTTCGACGGAGTAGCCGTACTCGAAGCCGAGGGCGGCGTACTCGGACAGCGACGAGTCGTAGCACCAGAACTTCGCCTGGTCCGCCGACAGGTACAGCAACGGGGTCCACTCCGCTCCGGTATCGCGGTCGTGCATCACCGCGTGCCGCTGAACGAAGGTGCCGCGACGCGAGTCCTGGCCGGCGAGCCGGACCGGCGTCCCCTCGGCGAGCAGCGACCCGAAGGCGAGGATCTCGCCGTAGCCCCAGTCGATCCCGCCCTCGCGGGACATCTGCTCACGCTTGGCGAGCAGCTGTATTAGCTTCGGGTGCACCGTGAAGCCCTCCGGCGGTCGCGTGTGGGCGGCGCCGATGCGCGCCAGCACCTCGCCGTCGACGGCCGTCTTCCACCCCACCATCACCCCGGCGTCCTCGAGCTGTGCCTCCGGACGTTCCAGCCCGGCGACAGGCTCGGTCGACGCCGGCAGGACCGGGCCGTCCTCGCGCGTCTCGGCGAACACCCGCTCGAGCTGGGACTGGTAGTCGCGGAGGGCGTGCTCGGCCTCCTCGAGCGTGATGTCACCGCGGGCGACGAGCGTCTCCGTGTAGAGCTTCCGGACCGACCGCTTCGCCTCGATCAGGTTGTACATGAGGGGCTGGGTCATCGACGGGTCGTCGCCCTCGTTGTGACCGCGCCGGCGGTAGCAGACCATGTCGATGATCACGTCACGGTCGAACTGCTCGCGGAACTCGAAGGCGAGCTCCGCGACTCGGACGCACGACTCGGGGTCGTCACCGTTGACGTGGAAGATCGGCACCTGCATGCCCTTGGCGACGTCGGTCGCGTAGTGCGTCGAGCGGGAGGACGACGACCCGGTGGTGAACCCGACCTGGTTGTTGATGATGACGTGGATCGTGCCGCCGGTGCGGTACCCGCGGAGCTGCGAGAGGTTGAGGGTCTCGACGACCACCCCCTGGCCCGCGAACGCCGCGTCTCCGTGGATCAGCACCGGCAGGACGGAGAAGCCGTCACCGCCGAGGTCGATGCGGTCCTGCTTGGCCCGCACGATGCCCTCGAGGACGGGGTCGACCGCCTCCAGGTGCGACGGGTTCGCCGC
>DATKTF010000500.1:0-5195 GCA_035531255.1 Cellulomonadaceae bacterium | reverse complement strand
AGCGGCGGGCCAGGTGGCTGACGGCGCCGGGCGGAGCGGGCGTCGGCACGGACGACCGAGCGGCGCCGGTCCGGCCGACGACGCCGAGATCCTCCGGTTGCGGCGGGAGCTGCGGGCCCACCCGTGTCACGGATGCCCCGAACGCGAGACGCATGCACGGTGGGCCGAACGGTGGTGGCACCTCCAGGTGGAGCACGACGCTCTCGTCACGCGGATCGAGGGTCGGACGAGCTCCATCGCGCGCGTCTTCGACCGCATCTGCGACGTGCTCACCGGTCTCGGCTACCTCGACGGTTCGGTCACGCCCGACGGGCAGTGGCTCCGGAGGCTCTACGCGGAGAACGACCTCCTGGTCGCTGAGTGCCTCCGACGGGGCGTATGGGAGGAGCTCGATGCGCCCGCCCTGGCGGCAGCGGTGTCGACCCTCGTGTATTCCGCCCGGCGTGACGACCGGGACGAGGACCCACGGATCCCCGGCGGTCCGCAGAGCCGGCTCGGGCGCGCGCTCGGCGAGACGCTCCGGATCTGGTCGGAGCTCGACGACCTGGAGAAGGCGCACCGGATCGAGGCCACCAGCTCTCTCGACCTCGGTCTGGTCGAGTCGGTGCACCGGTGGGCAACCGGACGGAGCCTCGATGCGGTCCTCCGTGGGAGCGAGCTCGCCGCCGGCGACTTCGTCCGGTGGTGCAAGCAGGTGATCGACCTTCTCGACCAGATCGCCGACGCTGCACCGCACGAGCACGTGCGGCTCACGGCTCGGCGGGCCGTGCACGCCTTGAGGCGCGGGGTCGTGGCCTACTCGTCCGTGTAGCGGCGCTCAGGTGGTCACGCCGGTTCCTTGGCAGGTGGCGCGGGCTCGGCTGCCCTATCGTCAGGTCACGTGAGCAGCACCTTGTACCGCCACGGCGCGATCCATGCGCCGTCCGAGCCGTTCGCCGAGGCCGTCCTCGTGGCGGACGGGGTCGTCGTCTGGCTCGGGACGGACGACACTGCGAGCGGTCTGGCGGACTCCGCCGACGAGGTCGTCGACCTCGATGGCGCGCTCGTCGCGCCGGCCTTCGTCGACGCGCATGCGCACGTCTTGGAGACGGGGTTCGTGCGCGAGGGCGTCGACCTCACCGAACGCGGCGGTGTACGCAGCCTCGCGGATGCTCTTGACCGCGTCGCGTCCGCTGCCCGTGACCTACCACCCGGTGCGACGCTCCTGGGCCATGGTTGGGACGAGACGTCCTGGCCGGAGGGGCGTGGCCCCACTCGTGAGGAGCTCGACCGTGCGGCGGCGGGAGCGCCCGTCTACCTTGCCCGGGTCGACGTGCACTCGGCCGTCGTGTCGACGGCGCTCGCGACGGCGAACAACCTCGAGGCCGAGCCCGGCTGGGCATCGGACGGTCGTGTCGTGGGAGCGGCCCACCACGTCGCGCGTCTGTCGGCACGGGCCGTGGACGATCGACGTCGCGACGCCCTGTACCGCGCAGCACTGGGACACGCGGCGGCCCATGGCATCGCCTCGGTCCACGAGCACAGCGCGCCGTACATCGACACGCGCGACGGGTTGCGCACGCTGCTCGAGATGACCCGGGACGCCGGGAGCCACCTGCCGTTGGTGGTCGGCTACCGGGGGGAGCTCTGCGTGACCGTGGACGACGCGCGCGAGCTCCTCGACGAGATCCCGGGCTTGACCGGCATCGGCGGCGACCTGAACCTCGACGGGTCCCTCGGCTCTCGGACCGCCGCGCTGCGATCGCCGTACCAGGACGACCCGGCCCTGTCGGCCGGAGGGCCGGCACCATCGACCGGGGAGCTGTACCTGACGGGTGAGCAGGTCTCCAACCATGTCGCGGCGGTCACCCGCGCCGGGGTCCAGGCAGGGTTCCACGTCATCGGGGACCTGGCCATGGACGAGCTCCTTCTCGGCCTCCGCGCTGCGGCTGAGGTCGAGGGCATCGAGGCCATCCGCGCGGCCGGGCACCGTGCGGAGGCTGCCGCGATGATCGACGCGCCGCACCTGGCCGCCCTCGTTCTCCTCGGCGTCCGGCTGAGCATGCAACCAGCGTTCGATGCGGCCTGGGGCGGTCCGGCCGGGATGTACGCGGCGCGGCTGGGGGCGGGGCGCGCAGCCGCGCTCAACCCGTTCGCCGACCTCGCTGCGGCAGGCATCCCGCTCGCCTTCGGGTCGGACTCCCCGATCACCCCGTTCGACCCGTGGGGCGGTGTCCGCGCGGCCGTGTGGCACCACCAGAAGGACCAGCGGATGTCGGTGCAGGCGGCGTTCCGGGCGCACACGCGGGTCGGGTGGCGACTGGCCGGGCTCGACCACACGGGTGCGGGAGAGATCCGGGTCGGCACCCCCGCTCATCTCGCCATCTGGCGTGCGGAACGTCTCACCGTCGAACGCGCCGACGGTGCCATCGCGGCGTGGAGCACGGACCCCCGTGCCGGCACGCCGCTCCTTCCGGACCTCGACCCGGACGCTCCCGACCCGGTGTGCGTCCGGACCGTTCGCGACGGAGTCGTCCTCTTCGACGCGATGACGTGAGGATGACGTGAGCAGGTGTCCATGCGGTCGCGGAGAGAAGCCGACACGCCGAGCGACACGCCAGCCGATCGTGTCGGTCGACAGGCATCGGTAGCGAGGTGACCTGCGGCGACGTCTCTCACCAGGACAAATGTCACCTTGACATGACTGCCCAGATGAGTAACTTCTCAGGTGTTCCACCCCCGCAGCTGCGGAGGCGGACGCAGGGGATCCTGACGGTCGCCCGGCCCGCGGGTGCGAACACCGGCTGGGCCCGCGTGTTCAGTAGACAACGGACGGCGCTCGATCGGAGCCCGACCGGCACGAAGGACACGCGGGCCTTCCGGTTCGCGCTCTCAGCGGCCTGCCGTAGGCTTCGGCGGTGCCCCTGCGAGAACCGACCCGATGGTGGTCGTTGATCCTCGCCGTGGCGGGTGGACTCCTCACGGAGGCGGCCTTCCCCGATCTCGGCTGGTGGGGGTGTGCATTCCTCGGAGTAGCAGCCCTGTTCCTCGCCCTGGGTCGTGACAGCGCTCGATGGAACGCGCTCGTCGGCCTCCTGTGGGGGCTGGCCTTCTTCGCGCCGCAGATCATCTGGGCCGACTACGCCGTCGGTCGTGTGCCGTGGCTCGCGCTCACCGTGTTCGAGTCGGGCTACATCGCCGTTCTCGGTGCGGCATGGTCGTGGGTGCGACGCGGTGCCGTGATCTGGCGCAGTGCGTCGCTCCAGACCGCTGCGTTCGTCATCCTGTGGGTTGCCGTCGAAGATCTCCGGTCGAGCGTCCCGTTCGGAGGATTCCCGTGGGGGAGACTCGCGTTCTCCCAGTCCGACTCGCCCCTGCTCGCCCTGGCCTGGCTCGGGGGCGCCCCTCTCGTCTCCGCGGCCGTCTGCCTCGTCGGCGTCGCGACGGCCCTGGTGGTGGTCGCGACGCGCGGTCTGCGACTGGCCCCTGCGTTGGCAGCGATCGCCGTGGTCGTCGCGGTGGTCGTCCTGCCTCTGCTGATCCCGCTCGACACCCAGGCGCAGGACGGAACCTTGCGTGTCGGCGCGGTGCAGGGCAATGTACCGGCGCCGGGTCTCGACGCGTTCGCGCAGGCGGGAAAGGTGCTCGACAACCACCTCGCCGGGACGAGGGCCCTCCTCGATCAGGTGCGCCCTGGCGAGCTCGACGTCGTGCTGTGGCCCGAGAACGGCACGGACATCGACCCGGAGGCTGACGCGGGCGCAGCGAAGGCGATCGACGACGCTGCGCGGCAGGTCGGGGCACCGATGCTCGTGGGGACCGTGCAGTACCCGAAGTCGGGTGGTCGCTACAACACGGCCGTGCTGTGGGAACCAGGTGTCGGCGTGGTCGCGAGCTACACCAAGCAGCACCCGGCGCCGTTCGCGGAGTACATCCCGATGCGCAACCTCCTGCGCCCGTTCTCCTCCGCAGTGGACCTCGTCCAGGTGGACATGCTGCCCGGCACCAAGGTGGGGGTCGTCCCGTTGGTGTCCCCACGTCTCGGACGGACGGTCAAGCTCGGCGACGTGATCTGCTTCGAGGTCGCGTACGACGAGCTCCCGCGGGCGGCGGTACGCGCAGGGGCGGAGATGCTCGTGGTCCAGACGAACAACGCGTCCTTCGGGTTCACCGCGGAGTCCACGCAGCAGCTGGCCATGTCACGCCTGCGCGCGGTCGAGCTGGGGCGTGCGACGGTGCAGATCTCGACCGTCGGCGTCAGTGCCGTCATCGCGCCGAACGGTGTCGTCAGCGACCGCACGAGCCTGTTCACCCCGGCACAGCTGGTGGCACGCCTCCCGCTCCGGCACTCGCTCACCCCGGCGGCGGTCGTCGGATCGTGGCCGGTACGGGTGGCCGATGCGTTCGCGGTGGCCGCGCTCCTCGCGGGGTTCGCCGGAGCGGGGCGGATCAGGCGAGAGCAGCGACCCGGTCGCTGATCGTCGGTCGCTGGGCCACCAGGGCGTCAGGACGACCGGCCGGATGCAGCACGAGAGCCGGCGCGGTGCGCCGGCTCTCGTGCTGCATCCGGGGAGACCGCGTCACCCTGACGACTCAGGCGCTGCGGCGAAGCTTCCCGGCGCGCAGCAACGCAAGACGCTCGTCGAGCAGGTCCTCGAGCTCCTTGATCGTTCTGCGCTCGAGGAGCATGTCCCAGTGCGTGCGGGCGGGCTTGGTCGCCTTCGGTTGCGGCTGCTCTGCCCCGCGGAGAAGTGCCTCACGACCCCCTGGGAGCTCCCAGGTCAGCGGTACGTCGGCCTCGATCGAGAACGGGACGGTGACCGTCTCGCCGTTCGGGCCGTCGTAGTGGGCGAGGATGCGAGGAGCGAACTCGACGCCGTCCTCCGTCTCCATGCTCTGGGAACCGATACGCATACCGCGCAGTGAGCGGTTCGCCATGTGGACCTCCGTAGTGCTCTGTAAGCCGTGGGCATGAGTCGTACGCTTCAACGAACTGCGCGCCGCCGGTGTTCCGACCTCACGTGAAGGTCCGGTGAACAGGTGGCGGTCGCCGGGAACGCGGATGGTGCTGACGGTGGCGCGGAACTCGATACGGTGAGGCGTATGAGCGCTGAGACTGCCAGGCACGAAATTTCATCATACCGCCAACTCGGTTCGTCGGGGCTGATGGTGTCGGCGACGGGCCTCGGATGCAACACGTTCGGCGTCACGGCGGC
>DATKTF010000499.1:0-6085 GCA_035531255.1 Cellulomonadaceae bacterium | reverse complement strand
AACGCGGTCGAGGCGAAGGAGCTCGGCGAGGCGCTGAGCTCGGTCGTCAGCTGACTCCGTTGGCACCTCGGCAGACCGCGCGCCGGGCGGACGGGCGTCGTCCGCTCCCGATGGTGACCTTCGCGCAGGGTGACGTCGCCGGGTGGGCCTCTCTGGTCGACTCCCAGGTCGACGCGCTCGCGGTCCCGGTCGCCCCCGCGGCGGACGGCGACGACGACGTCCAGCCACGGACCGGTACCGCGGACGCGGCGGCCCGCTACGGGATCGACCTGGCCAGGCTCGCGGACAGCGCAGGTCTGGACGGCGCGGCGGGCGAGACCTACACCTTCCACCTTCCTCGGGCGCTCGTCGCACGCGACCCGCTGCCGTGGGAGGGGCTGCCGGACCGCCTCGTCCTGGTCGGGGTCGGGACGGGTTCGGCCCGTGACCTCCGCCGAGCGGGTGCGGCTCTCGCACGCGCGACGACCGGTCTGACGAGAGTCGTCACGACCGTCGCCTCGGAGCCCGGACGGGGCGCAGCGGAGGCCGCCCGCAGCTTCGTCGAGGGGTTCCTGCTCGGCGCCTACACCAGCCCGACGTTCGGCGGTGCGACGTCCGGCTCGCGTCCGGCTGCGTCCGAGGCTGCGCCTGCCGCGCCCGAGCTCGTCCTTCTCGGCAAGCACGAGGAGCTCGTCGCCGCGACGGCGGTCCGAGCGACCGCCTCGGCGCGGGCGACCTGGCTCGTGCGCGATCTCGCGGCGACGCCCTCGAACATCAAGAACCCGCAGTGGGTGGCGGAGCAGGCCGCCGACCTCTCACGCGCGACCGGTCTGCGGGTGACCGTCCTCGACGGTGAGGCTCTCGAAGCCGGCGGCTTCGGTGGGATCCTCGCGGTCGGCTCGGGCTCCGCGACGCCCCCGAGGCTCGTGACGGTCGCCTACGAGCCGAGTTCGGCGCACGTGACGCAGGCCTCTCAGCACGTGGTCGTCGTCGGCAAGGGAATCACCTACGACACCGGCGGGCTCTCGATCAAGTCGCGCGAGAGCATGCTCCCGATGAAGACGGACATGGCCGGTGCTGCGGTCGCGCTCGCGACGGTCCTGGCCGCGGCCGAGCTCGGCATCGGTCACCGCGTGACCGCGGTGCTCGCGCTCGCCGAGAACGCCTTCGGTGGTGCGTCGTACCGCCCGGCCGACGTGCTCCGGACGTACTCGGGCACGACCGTCGAGATCCTCAACACGGACGCCGAGGGGCGGATCGTCCTGGCGGACGCCCTTGCGTATGCCGATGCGACGCTCGAGCCGGACATCCTGATCGACGTCGCCACGCTGACCGGTGCCGCGACCGTCGGACTGGGGCGCACCCACGCGGCGCTGTTCAGCCAGGACGGTGTTCTCGTCGAGGCCCTGGAGGCGGCGGGCGAGGCGACGGGCGAGCGCGTCTGGCGCCTGCCGTTGGTGCCCGAGTACCGCAGCGCTCTCGACTCGTCGGTCGCCGACATCCGCCACATCGCGGCCGACTCGTCGGCCGGGGGCGGCTCGATCACCGCGGCGCTCTTCCTCCAGGCCTTCGTCGGCGGCCGACGCTGGGCGCACCTCGACATCGCCGGTGCGGCGCGATCGACCGCCGCTGCTCACGAGGTCCCGCTCGGGCCGACCGGCTTCGGCGCGCGTCTGCTCGTGCGGTTCCTGGAGAGCCTGGACTGAGCGGCCGACGGGCGAGGTCGACGACCTCAGCGGCGCACGGCCACCAGGAGTCCGTCTCCCGACGGCAGCAGCGCGGGGACGAGGCGGTCGTCCTCACGGACGGTGCGACCGATCTCGCGAAGGATCGTCGTGACCTCGTCGCGGCGGGCAGGGTCGGCGACCCGGTCGTGCCAGAGCGCGTTGTCCACGACGAGCACTCCGCCGCGGCGCAGCAGCCGCAACGCCTGCTCCACGTAGTAGGCCGCGGACTCCTTGTCGGCGTCGACCAGGACCATGTCGTAGCCGGCGTCGGTGAGTCGCGGCAGCACGTCCGACGCGCGCCCGGAGATCGTGCGCGTCCGGGTGGGTCGGATCGCCGCCTCGGTGAAGGCGAGCTTGGCGGCCCGCTGGTGCTCGGCCTCGACGTCGATCGTCGTGAGGACACCGTCCTCGGGCATCCCCTCGAGAAGGTAGAGGCCGCTGACCCCCGCGCCGGTCCCGATCTCGACGACAGCCCGCGGCTGCAGCAGGGTCGCCAGCACGCGCAGGACGGCTCCGGCCCCGGGGAGGACGGGGGTGCACCCGAGCTGAGCGGCGCGATCCCGCGCCCGCAGCACCACGTCGCTCTCAGGCAGGTACTCCTCGCTGTAGGCCCAGCTGAGTGCCTTGTCGGTCGGGATGGGAGCCTCCGTGGATCGTCGTGACGTCGCGCCGAGCCTACCGCCGCGGGTCGGGGCTGTCCCTCGGGCTCGCGAGAGTGCGCACCCCAGGAGAACGGGGAACGTCCGCGCCCGTCCCGACGTTGTCACCAGCACACGTCCAGGCTCTCCACAGGGTGTGCCGGCACGTGCGGGGCGAGGATCGCAGGAAGGACCAGGCAGCCGGTCGACCTGCGCGCAGACCGGCAGGGGACCGGTGGACGGGCTGCGAGGATGGACCTGACGGGGACGACACGCCCCGCGGGTGAGCCGGATCGACGAGGAGACCGCGAGGACATGGACGTGACCACCGAGGAGCAGTGGGTCGCTCCGTCGTGGGAGGACATCGTCCGCGAGCACTCGGCCCGGGTCTACCGTCTGGCCTACCGACTGGCGGGCAACCAGCACGACGCGGAGGACCTCACCCAGGAGGTCTTCGTCCGGGTCTTCCGATCCCTGTCGACCTACGCCCCCGGGACGTTCGAGGGATGGCTGCACCGGATCACGACGAACCTCTTCCTGGACCAGGTGCGTCGCCGGCAGCGCGTGCGCATCGACCCGATCGGCGAGGACACGTCGCGGATCGCCGCGGCTGAGGGGCGCGGCACGCCCGAGCGCGGATACGAGCACGCCAACCTCGACCACGACGTCCAGCGTGCCCTGGACGCCCTCGCCCCCGAGTACCGGGCTGCGGTGGTCCTGTGCGACATCGAAGGTCTCTCCTACGAGGAGATCGCCGTCACCCTGGGGATCAAGCTGGGCACGGTGCGATCCCGGATCCATCGGGCCCGCGCCCAGCTGCGGTCGTCCCTGGGCCATCGGGCGCCCGGTGCGGTGACCGGTTCACCGCGTGACCACGTCGAGGTGTCGCCATGACGCACCTGGGCTCCCTGACGAGCGCACTCGTCGACGGCCAGCTCGATCCGGCTGCCGCCGAGCGCGCTCTCGCCCACGCTGCGGCGTGCCCGATGTGCGCAGCCGAGCTCGCCGCGGCACGCGCGTCGCGCCAGGTCCTCAGCGCGATCGACGACGTCACCCCCGCACCCGACCTGACGGCGCGACTGCTCGCCCTCGGTGCCGGGGTCGGCGGACCCGTTGCGCCAGGCGGCTCCGGGCCCATGTCGGGACCGCGTCCGCCGACCGCGAGCCTGCTCGCACCGGCGCACCCGTTCCCCGCCGGGGGGATGCGTGGCGACGTCACCGGCCGCCGCGGATCACGTCGATGGGTGACGAGCTCGGTGGTCGGGGTCGGCGCGGCGGCGGTCGCGTTGTTCGTGCTCGGCGACGCGCACGTCGTCGCACCGTCCGAGCGCCCGGCCCAGGCCATGGCGCTCCTCGCCCACGTGGAGGATGCCGCGGCCGGTTCCGCCTCCGTCACGTCGCTGGACATCGGCGCGTCCTCGGCGAGCACGGTCGACGGGCTCGACCTCGGCGGCGGGCAGGGTGCGGTGCTCGCCTGGATGCACGCGAACGGCTGGCCGTGCCCCGGCGAGCTCCCGGCCGGCGCCACGGTCACCGCAGTGCGGCTGACCGGCGACGGGGTGCTCGAGGTCGACGTCGAGACCCCTCGCGGGCAGCTCGTGCTCACCGAGCAGCGCGGGATCCTGGACACGGCGACCGTGGCGGGCGCCGACCGGGTCGACGTCGGGGGAACGAGCGCGTACGTGCTCTCACGGTCACCGTGGCACCTCGCGTGGCAGTCCCAGGACACCGTCGTGGAGATCGTCTCCGATGCGGGCCGTGACCAGGTTCAGCAGGTGGCGCGCACGATCCCCGCCGCAGCCTTCAGCGACGCACCACCGGCGCGCATCGTGCGCGGCTGGCACACCGTGACGGGAGCCATCTCCGGACCATGAGCGCCGACGACCAGCAGTTCGTGCCGGGTGCGGAGCGCCCGTCCGACATCGCGCAGGCGGCAGGTCCGGAGCGCGCACCGGGCAACCCGTTCGCCTCGCCGTCGGGGTCCGTTCCCGAGCCGGGGCCGATCCCGGCGAGCGCAGCCCCGGGAGACCCGCGACCCGCGGTGTCATCCTCGTGGCCGGTGGAGGCGGGAGTGCCGGTCGACCCGTTCCCGTACGGACGTGCCGATCTTGCACCGGGTGGCGGCACTCCGGAGCCGGTGCGTGCACCGCGACCGCGTGGCCGCACGATCGCGTGGCTGGTCCCGGTCGTGCTCGTGTCGGCGCTCGCCGGCGCGGGCGGCGCGGCGCTCGTCGACCGGACCCTCGGTCAGGACGGCCTGCTCGCTTCGGCCGGTCTTCCTGCTCCGGTGCTCACCGACGTGCCGTCGCGGGCCCCGGACTCGGTCGCGGGGCTCGCCGCGACGGTGCTCCCGAGCGTGGTCGCGATCCAGGTGACGACGAGCGCCGGGACCGCGACCGGCTCCGGACTCGTCCTGCGCGCCGACGGCTACCTGCTCACCAACAACCACGTCGTCGCCGACGCGGCCACGACCGGCGCGGCCATCGAGGTCCTGTTCCCCGACGGGTCGAGGGAGCAGGCCACGCTCGTCGGCCGGACCCCCGACTACGACCTCGCCGTCATCAAGGTCGGCCGGACCGGGCTCACGCCGCTCGTCCTCGGCGACTCGGACCAGGTGGTCGTGGGTGACCCGGTCATCGCGATCGGTGCGCCGCTCGGGCTCCAGGGCACCGTCACGACGGGGATCGTGAGCGCGAAGAACCGGCCGGTCTCTGCCGGCAGCACCGGCGACACGGCGTTCATCAACGCGATCCAGACGGACGCGGCGATCAACCCGGGGAACTCCGGAGGACCGCTCATCAACTCGGCGGGAGAGGTCATCGGGATCAACTCGGCGATCGCTCAGCCGCCGGGAGCCTCCGGCGGGAGCATCGGGCTCGGTTTCGCGATCCCGTCCAACCAGGCACGACGCACCGCGGAGCAGCTGATCGAGACGGGAACGGCGACCTACCCGGTGATCGGGGTGCGCCTCGACCAGTCGTACACGGGCGAGGGCGTCCGGGTGGCGGACGACTCGACGTCCGGTGCTGCAGCCGTGACCGCGGGCGGCCCGGCTGACCGGGCGGGGATCCGCGCGGGGGACGTGATCCTCGCGATCGACGGGCGCCCCGTCACGGATCCGGACGAGCTCGTCGTCGCGATCCGGGCGAAGGCACCGGGCGACACCGTGCTCCTGAGGGTGCGCAGCGGCTCCGAGGTCCGTGACGTGCGGGTGGTGCTCCAGGAGGCTACGAGTGGATGAGCGACGGGTAGCCTGAGCGCGTGTTCGACATCAACGGCGGCGAGGCGCTGATCCTCCTGGTCGTGGCGGTCGTGGTCATCGGACCCGAGCGCCTGCCGCACTATGCCGAACAGCTCGGCGGGTGGGTCCGGCAGCTGCGTGCGTTCATGCAGGACGCGAGGCGCAAGGTCGACGAGGAGCTCGGCGTCGACACGACCGACGTCGACTGGCAGGCGCTCGACCCTCGTCGGTACGACCCCCGCCGCATCGTGCGCGACGCGCTGCTCGACGACCTGAACGACCTGGGGGCGGCGTTGAAGCCGACACCGACCGGCCGGACGTACACGAGCGGTGCCGTCGACGCCGCGGTCGCGGGAGCTGCCGGGGACGTCGCCGAACGGGTCGGGGCAGCTCCGACGGCGCCGTTCGACGACGAGGCGACCTGAGGGCGACCCGACGGCGATCGGGGTCGCGCCCCGGTCCGGGACCACCGCGGCCGTGTTCTGACCGAGGTCGCGGAC
>DATKTF010000498.1:0-3485 GCA_035531255.1 Cellulomonadaceae bacterium | reverse complement strand
CGGACTCCCCGTACGGGTTCGCCCCCCTTGAGGCCGTCCTGCTGACCGCGAACACGGACCTGCGGTTCCAGATGCACTTCCTGAACTGGTTCACCGAGGGCACCGTACCTGAGGGGTTCGCGACCCTACCCGAGTCGCTGTCCACCCCGGACCTGATCGACGAGGTGCAGGAGAAGTTCGACGCAATCCTGTACGGCGACGACTCGAAGAAGCACCAGCTCCGGTTCGTGCCGTTCGGGACGACGTTCACGTTCCCCGCGGACAAGTCGTTCGACGAGAAGTTCCCCATGTACCTGATGCGGAAGGTTGCCGCCGCCTACCATGTGACGCCGAACGACCTGGGTTTCACGGACGACGTGAACCGGAGTACATCCGAATCACAGGTCGATGTGCAGTTCCGCGTCGGCACCCTGCCGTTGGTGCAGCACGTCCAGGACATTCTGGACGCATACCTGCAAGACGACCTCGGCCTGCCGCTCGAGTTCAAGTTCGACACCGGGCAGGAAACCGACGACCGCGTGTCCAAGGCCACCGCCCACAAGATCTACGTCGAAATGGGTGCCGAATCCGTCGACGAGGTGCGTGCGTCCGAGCTCGGCCTTGAGGTCGACAACGAACGCCCCGTTCCGCGGTTCATCTTCTCCCCGCGCACGGGTCCTGTTCCGCTGACGTCCCTGTTCGCGATCGCGGGTCAGATTGACCCGGAGACCGGTGGACCCGTGGACACGGCACCGTTGGGTGAAGCGCCGTTCGATGGTGCGCCCGGTGTGCTCGCGGACAAGGCTCCTGGTGGGTCTGCGTTTAAGCGTGCCCCGATCAACCCTGACGAACCGGAGTTCCCGGCGTTGGAGCATGTGGTTCCGGGGTCTGACGTGGTCGGCACGAAGCCGTCAACGCCGGTGATCGGCGACCCGGGTGTGCCCGTCGTCAAGCCGATCGCGAAGGCTGAGACGGCCGGTGTGACGTCCGCTACCGGGATTGTGGGTGTGGATCTCGTCGGGGAAGACGACGACGAGGACGACGAGGACGCGGTTGAGGTTGAGAAGGCCGCGTTCACCCGGTTCGTCAAGGCCCGCAAGCGTGCGGGCAAGTGGCGTGACTTCACGTTCACCAGCGTCGACGCGGTCGAAGCGCACCGGCTGAACAAGGCCGGTCGCGCGTCCGTTCTCGCCCCGGTGACTAAGTCGTCGGCGTGGGAGGCGCACCCGATGCGTCACGTCGAGGACGCCCTCGTCACGGCACACGTGGACCCGATCGCCGCAGCGGTGTCCGGGTCGATCAGTGAGGGTCAGGTGCGGGCCATGGTCGCCGCGTTCGTGAAGACGAACCCCGATGCCTAGCCCGACACCGGATCAGACGGCCGCCGCGCGGGCGTTCGTCAACGGCAACCTGTCCCCGGACACCGCGGGCCTCATCCAGGCACTCGTGTCCGCGTACGGGGACGCCTACGTCGCGGGCGTGCTCGTGGCCGCGCAGCAGACGGGTCTCACGGCCACCCTCGCATCGGTGGCGATGCCAACAACCCCCGACGACTGGGCGGCGTTCTGGTCCGCGTGGAAACCCGGGAACATTGCCGCGTCGGACCTCCTCGACAACGGCGGACTCGCGGATCTTCTGACGCGGGCGCAGGTCACCGTCAAGGGCATCACCGGGTCACTCCTCGACACGTTGGGGAACCGGCTCGCTGACGGTGTCGCCCAAGGTCTCGGGTCCGACGAAATTGCGTCCACCCTCATGGACGTCGTCAACGACCCGGGCCGGGCGGACATGATCGCCCGCACCGAAACCGCCAGGGCCGTCACCCAGGCGTCCGTGTCGTCCTACGTGGACGCGGGCGTCACACAGGTCGAATGGTTGGACTCACCCGGTGCGTGCGACGAATGCCTCGAGTATGCGGGGAAGACGTACCCGGTCGACGACGCCCCGGACCTGCCAGTTCACCCGAACTGCCGGTGCGATTTGAGCCCCATCGACCCGGGGTCAGCGCCCGTAACGGTCGAGTAGCAGCCGCCACCACCGGGATGCGGGCGCGTCAACAAGCCCGCACGACTCACAGCGCACGGTCGCCTTCTCGGACACCTGCCAGTCACACGTCCCCCGCGCGCACCGGGTCAACGGCAACAAGTCACGCCACGACACCCGCCCACCCTACCCGCGAAAGGTGGCGACCGTCATGGCCGAAGCCAGATACGTTCTCGGACTCGCCTACCAGGCCGGGCGCGACCCAAACATCGCCCGCGGCGCGGACGGGGCCCGTGACTACTTCACGGCCGACGAGCTTGAGAAGGCGGCGTGGACGTTCCTCGACGGGGGCGCACAGGTTGGTCTGTTTCACGCGGACGGGACTGAGGGTGCGGCGCGGGTCGTCGAATCGTACGTGTGGCGTGGCCCGGACTGGCAGATGGGCGACACGGTCGTTCGTAAGGGCGACTGGTTGATCGGTGCGATCTGCGACGAAACCGCATGGAACTTGGTCAAGTCCGGTCGCGTGACCGGGTTCTCCCCGCAGGGTACAGCCCGACGCAGGAAGCCGGTCCGCTGATGAGCATCGACGTGCGTAGGCAGTGCCGTGCGATCCTCCCGCATTCCGATGGCACACGATGCCCGCACTGGGCGATGCCCGACGGCATCCTCTGCGTCCACCACGGGGGTATGGCGCACCAGGTCCAGCAGCGATGCGACTCCGCCCTCGCGGCCCCCACCGCCCCGAAGCACCGCAAGCCCGGAGCAGCCCAGTGAGCCCGGCCAGACCCGTCAGGAGCCTCCCATGACCGTACTGATGCCTGACGACGATGACTGGACTGAGGCGACCAACGCGCACATCCCCCGCGTGGACCTCGTCGGAAAAGCGGCAAACGGGAGTCGCGGGTTCCTCCTCATGAAGGACCAGGGTGCCGGACTCATCGACCCCGCCACCGTCCGGGACCTCATCGCCAAGGCCACACCCGTCAGGGACACCGAGCCGACGTCGATCACCGCGTTCACCGGCAGCCCTGACGACGTCGCCAAAGCCCTCTACGCCATCCGCGACGCCGGTAAGCGCGGCGCCACAGAAGCCATGCACGTCATCCACGCAGCAGCCGCCCGAGCGAAGGACCAGACCATGCCCGCTGTCATCAAGGCCGACGACGCCGAGCAGGCCGCCGACGTCGTCGCCAACCCCGATCAGGAACTCCCCGACGCCGACGAGGTCGCTGCGGCGACCCCCGACACCGCACCCGGCGACCCCGACGACCCCACCAGTGCCGCATGGGAGGCCGTCGACGCAGCCCGCGCACGCCAGGCCCTCGAACTGACCATCGCCCTTCAGCGCCTCGTGCAGGCCGCCGTGGACCGTGAGTCCCAGGAGGTTGCCGTCGGCTCATCCGAAGACCTCGGCGACGTGTGGACCCTCTCGGACGTCCTGTGCGCCATCGACGACATCATCTCCGGCCTCGCACCCTTCGCCGTCACCGAGCAGGCCGAAGCGGACCAGCTCACCGCCG
>DATKTF010000497.1:0-2466 GCA_035531255.1 Cellulomonadaceae bacterium | reverse complement strand
GGATCCGTCCACCGTCGTCACGATCGGCGGGCGGAGGTCGTTCACCAGGTACGTCACGACCGACAGCGTGACGCACGTGCAGGTGTCCGATCCGAAGGATTTCCGACTGGTCGTCGGGTTGACCTGGACCGACGTGGGCTGGGCGGTGCGCGAGGCGCAGGAGGTCGGCTGGACCGCGCCGGCGGACTGGTGACACGGCGGGTGCGCCACGGGCGCTGCCCTCCGCGGGTGTCATCGTCCTGAGACGTGACGCGCCCGGAACCGTCGGGCGGCTCCGGGCCCGTCAGCGTGCCGTGCGTGTCACCAGGTCGTGACCGTGGCGCCGTCCTTGTCCTTGAACGAGCCCACCAGGATCATGATGAAGTCGACGAGCGTCCAGAACCCGAGCCCGCCGAGCGTCAGGATCTGCGCGATCCCTGTCCCGGTCTTGCCGACGTAGAACCGGTGCACACCGATCACACCGAGGAAGAACGCGAGCAACGCAGCGACGGTCCGGCTCTTGGAGCTGACCCGGACGGCTGTGGCTTCGGACATGGACGAGCCCCTTGTCTGTGAACGTGCAGTGAGAAGACGAGCGGACGCAATCTAGGACATAAGTCCTGGTGGCCGAGGGATGTGAGCGGGTCGGCGCGTTCGAGGCGGGGTGCGTGCGGGGGCTGACGGTGCGGTCAGCGGGCTGACGAGGGACGCGACTCGACCGCGCGAACGAATGCGATGGCCTCCGCCTCGCTCACGACCCGGCTCTCCTTGTGCGCCTGCATCCATACGTCGGGGTTGTCGGTCGCGCCCTCGACCCGGTCGATGCGGACGGCGGGCGTCTCGGCACCCGACGTCGTGATCGCGGTGAGGTGCCAGGTGACCGGGAAGCCCCGCTCGGGGTCCGTTCCGTGCAGCACGGACGGGAGCGTGCCGTGGGGTGCCGTCGACATCGAGTCGGACTCCCGGGTCCGTGTGCGCCCTACGGTGGTGGTCATGGCTCGTCCTCCTCGTCTTCCCTCGCGCGACGGCTGCACCTCCCTCATCGACCCGATGCCGCGCGGTCTGAATGGATGCGCGGGGTAGTCCTTCCTGATGCGGCGAATTCACCCAACGGCATCGAGGGCCGCGGATCCGCGTGGGTGCCACGCCTCGCGGTCGTGGTCGCGCTGGCACCGGTGCTGTGCGCGTGCACGGAGTCCGGACCGGGACCGACGCCACCACCGTCGGCGACCTCGGCGTCGGACGCGGCTTCGAGCGCGCCGACTCCGGCTGTGTCCAAGCCGACAGGTCCCGCGGAGATGGATCGGACCGATGAGCGGGGCGCCGAGGCGGCAGCGCGGTACTTCTTCGAGCTGTACGCGAATGTCGCCGTCACCGGCGAGACGGCGGAGCGGGATGCGATGTCGTGGAAGATGTGCGAGTTCTGCTCGAGCATCAGGGCAGACGCTCTCGCCGACATGGCCGATCGGGTGACACATGCGGGCGGGAAGGCCACGCTCTACGACGTCAGCGTCGGCTGTGACGATCTCCTGGATGGATACCCCGTGGACCTGAGCTGCTCGCAGGCGCCGGCGACCGGCACCGCGACGACGACCACCGCGGCTTCGCCGTTGACCGTCTGCGCGGCCCGCTCCCACCTCGTCGCCGAACCCCTGCACCGACCACCGTGATCGAATGGGTTCTTGTGCATGTCGACCTGAGCCCCCTGATGCTCCTCGCGATCGGTCTGGTCGTGTACGGGGTCGTGCGTCGGTGGGTGGAGCGGCGCCTCCGCGCACGCGCCCTACGCGTCGGGCCGTCGGTGGCGGACGAATCGTCAGCGTCGACCGTATCGGTGGACCCGTCGGGATCGTCCGCGGTCGACGAGAACCCGGGGGCTCCGACGCGACTGTGGTGGCAAGATCCCGTGGGGATCGTCCCGGTCACGGTCGGGCTCGTCATGATCGTCGGGCACGGTGCCGTGGAGCGCGCGTTCGGCGCTGTCGTCTCGATCGCAGCCTCGTTGTTCCTCCCGACCCGCTGAGGGTGCCCGTCGAGAGACCTCGAACTTCCTCGAGGCCGGGGTCGTCACGACACCGCCGGGGCGTGCCGGTCGAGGAACTGGTACACCTCGGTCGTGTCGACACCGGGGAACGCCCCCGTCGGCAGCGCGGCGAGGGTGCTCGCATGTGGTCGCGCGCTCGGCCACGACTTGTCCGCCCACCGGGTCGCCAGCTCGGTCGGCGGTTGACGGCAGCACGACGCGTCCGGGCAGCGGGAGACCGTCCGTACGGTCGTCTCGCGCCCCCGGAACCACCGCACATGGCCGAACGGCACCCCGACGCTCACGGAGA
The DNA here is from genome assembly GCA_035531255.1 of Cellulomonadaceae bacterium. Lineage (GTDB taxonomy): Bacteria > Actinomycetota > Actinomycetes > Actinomycetales > Cellulomonadaceae > JAJDFX01. The sequence goes on along the minus strand of DATKTF010000497.1, from coordinate 154 downwards.
ACTCCCCCTCCGAGGACCCCTGCACGCGCGAGGTGCACCAGAACGTCCCCGTCGGCGTGTCCGTGAGCTGGTAGTACGGGCTGAACCGGTCGGCGATCCCGAAGACCATCCGCGCGGTCCAGTACTTGCAGACCGGCTGGCCCTCGATCGCCCC
>DATKTF010000496.1:0-10972 GCA_035531255.1 Cellulomonadaceae bacterium | reverse complement strand
CACGCGGTCGTCGCCGACTTGCCGGTGCCAGTCGCACCGAGGAGCACGACATCCTTCTCCCCCGCGTTGATCCGACGCGCGAGGTCGGCGATCGCGGTCGGCTGGTCGCCCGACGGTGTGTAGTCCGAGATGACCTCGAACGGGGCCACGCTCCGCTGCAGATCGGTGACAGGACGCATGGCTCAACGGTACGTGGACCCACTGACACCGGCTGACCCGCGACGAGAGTGACGCCGATCGTTCCAGCGCATGCGGCCGGCGGTCCGGTGGCGCACCGGTCAGCGGCGATCCGCGGCGGCCTCGGCGGCGCGCTCGTCGGCGAGCCGCGTCCAGAGGTGGTCGACCTGTGCACGCAACGCCTCGGCCGATCCCGACCCGTCAAGCACCACGTCGGCCGCCGCGAGGCGCTCGTCGTCTGACGCCTGCGCCGCCACGCGACGGCGAGCGTCCTCGAGCGAGGCGCCGCGCAGGCGTGCCAGTCGCTCGATCCGCTGGTCCGCGGGAGTGTGCACGACGACGACCAGGTGGAACGTCTCGGCCTGCCCCGTCTCGACGAGGAGCGGGATGTCGTGGACGATGACGGCACCCGGATCGGCTGCCGAGGCCGCGGCCTCACGCTCCGCAGCCATCCGGCTGATCTCGGGGTGGACGATCTCGTTCAGTCGGCAGAGCGCGTCGGCATCGGCGAAGACGATCGACGCGAGGGCGGACCTGTCCAGGGAGCCGTCGGGCGCGAGCACTCCCGGGCCGAACGCCTCGACGATCTCGTCGAGACCGATCGTGCCCGGCTCGACCGCCACTCGAGCGAGCTCGTCGTGGTCGATCACGACGGCTCCGAGCTCGGCGAGCCGTGCGGACGCCGTCGACTTCCCCGACGCGATCCCGCCGGTCAGACCGATGCGCTGCATGACCCCATCCTGCCCGAGCAGGGGCCGCGCGCCACCCGGAACGCACCCGACCGAGCCGCACGGGAACGTGACGCGGCCGACCTCACTCCGGGTCAGAGGCGTCCAACGGCGCGTGATGGTCGTAGCCCGCCGAGCCGAGCCGCCAGTACCCGGAGACCTCGACGCGGTCCGCCCCGAGACCGAGCTCACGCCTGAGATAGCGCCGGACGCCAACCAGGGCTCCCGCCTCTCCGCCGAACCACGCGAAGCAGCCGTCCGGGAGCGGCCCGTAGTCACGAACCGCCCGCTCGAGCTGTGGCGAGCTCTCGTGCGTCGCGACGCCCCGAGGCAGCCATCGCACGGACACGCTCGCGCGCCGGGCGAGCGGGTATCCCTGCACCGAGGAGTCGACCACGTCGGCGAGAACGGTCACCGGCAGATCGGGGTGCACGAGCTCCAACCACCGCGCCACGGCCGGAAGGCCGGACTCGTCGCACCCGAGAAGGAAGGACGACGCGTCTGACGGCACGAGCTTCGAGCTTCGCGGCCCGGCCACCGTCACGGGATCGCCCGCACGCGCATGGCCCGCCCACGCCGAGACGGGTCCGTCGGTCCCGTGGAGTGCGATGTCGATGTCGAGCTCAGGCAGACCGGAGCTCCCGCGCGGGCGGTACGCGCGAGGCGTGTAGTCCCGCACCGCGGAGTCGACCGGAGCCGCAACGATCGCGCCTGCGCTGCTCGCGCGCTCCGCCTCACGGGAAGCCAGAACCGGGATCCTCAGCTTGACATGGTCGGTCGGCCCGAGACTCGTGAACCCCTCGAGCTCCTCGCCCACCAGGGTGACGCGAACGATCGTGGGGGTCAGCGCGTCCATGTCGCCGACCCGGCACGCGCGTACAGCCGAGACGTGTGGGACCTTCGCCCGACCGAGGCGGGGCGAGAGCGGCGCGGGGGTGGCGTCCAGAGGCATGCGGGCGATCTTACGGGTGGCAGCCATGGGCAGGAACCTGAACGGACGGCGGGCCGGCCACCCGAAGGTGACCGGCCCGTCCGCGTTCTCGTGGGCTCTGCTGAGCCCGTCAGTTGCCGGTGAGCTTCTCCCGCAGCGCGGCGAGCGCCTCGTCCGACGCGAGAGTGCCCGTGGCCTCCTCGACCGGCGCGGCAGAGGAGTACGTCGACGGCGTGGCGCCCGACTCGACGCCGTTCGCCGCATCCGCGTCGGCCTTGCTGGCCTCGGCGACCTGCTTGCGGTGCGCCTCCCAGCGCTCGTGGGCCTGCGCGTACTGCGCCTCCCAGACCTCGCGCTGCGCCTCGAAGCCCTCGAGCCACTCGTTGGTCGCCGGGTCGAAGCCCTCGGGGTACTTGTAGTTGCCCTGCTCGTCATACTCCGCAGCCATGCCGTACAGCGCCGGGTCGAAGTCGTCGCTCGTGAGGTCGACACCCTCGTTCGCCTGCTTGAGCGAGAGCGAGATCCGACGACGCTCGAGGTCGATGTCGATCACCTTGACGAAGACGTCGTCGCCGACCTGGACGACCTGCTCCGGGATCTCGACGTGACGCACGGCGAGCTCGGAGATGTGCACCAGGCCCTCGATGCCGTCCTCGACCCGCACGAACGCACCGAACGGGACGAGCTTGGTGACCTTGCCGGGGACGACCTGGCCGATGGCGTGCGTCCGGGCGAACGCCTGCCACGGGTCCTCCTGCGTCGCCTTCAGCGACAGGGAGACGCGCTCACGGTCGAAGTCGACGTCGAGGACCTCGACGGTGACCTCCTGGCCCACCTCGACGACCTCGCTCGGGTGGTCGATGTGCTTCCAGGACAGCTCGGACACGTGCACGAGACCGTCCACACCACCCAGGTCGACGAACGCACCGAAGTTGACGATCGAGGAGACGACACCCGGCCGCACCTGGCCCTTCTGCAGGGTCTGCAGGAAGGTCGAACGCACCTCGGACTGCGTCTGCTCGAGCCACGCACGACGCGAGAGCACGACGTTGTTCCGGTTCTTGTCGAGCTCGATGATCTTCGCCTCGATCTCCTTGCCGACGTACGGCTGGAGATCGCGGACGCGACGCATCTCGACGAGCGACGCCGGCAGGAAGCCGCGCAACCCGATGTCCAGGATCAGGCCACCCTTGACGACCTCGATGACGGTGCCGGTGACGACGCCGTCCTCCTCCTTGATCTTCTCGATCGTGCCCCAGGCGCGCTCGTACTGCGCGCGCTTCTTGGACAGGATCAGCCGACCCTCCTTGTCCTCCTTCTGGAGGACGAGCGCCTCGACCACGTCACCGACCGTGACGACCTCTCCGGGGTCCACGTCGTGCTTGATGGACAGCTCGCGGGAGGGGATGACGCCTTCGGTCTTGTAACCGATGTCGAGAAGGACCTCGTCGCGGTCCACCTTGACGATGGTGCCCTCGACGATGTCGCCATCGTTGAAGTACTTGATGGTGGCGTCGATGGCGGCGAGGAAGTCCTCCGCCGTGCCGATGTCGTTGATCGCGACCTGCGGCGTGGCGGGCTTCGCGGGGGTGGAGATGGTCATTGAGTCTTGGGCTCCGATGCGGACAGGGACTAGGACGGTGAGGGTTGCGGATCTCGAGAGCGGCACGGACCGCCGGCGAGGACATCGCCCTCCCACGCACCGATCTCGGCCGGATCCGTGGACCAGGAAGAGGGCAGCCATGAGACGTGCGACACCGCCGACTATCCTATCGGCGGTGCAGCAGGCGGGTCAAAGCGGCCACGGCGTCGTGGGCCCGGGGCCCGCGGGCTCCGTCTCGCCGTCATCCTGTCCGCTCACGGGGCGTGCGGCGTTTGCCAGACTGTCCGGGTGACCGACGACGAACCCGGACGACTTGCTCACGCGGGCTATCGCGACGTCCCCGACGCAGCGGGGGGTCGCGCCGGCCGATCGTGGTGGGACGCGAACGCCACCGACTACCTTGCCGAGCACGGCGAGTTCCTGGGCGACGTCGACTTCTGCTGGTGCCCCGAGGGCGTGCGGGAGGCCGATGCGCAGCTCCTCGGCGCCACTGCGGACGTCGCGACCCGCCGTGTGCTCGAGATCGGTGCGGGCGCGGCCCAGTGCTCGCGATGGCTCCGTCATCGGTCTCCCGGCCACGCCGGCGAGGTGGTCGCCACCGACGTCTCCGCCGGCATGCTCGCCGGTGCGGTCGGGCTCGACCGGCGGACCGGAAGCACGACCCCCCTGGTGCAGACGGACGCCCGGTCGCTGCCGTTCGCCGACGCGTGCTTCGACGTCGTGTTCACGGCATTCGGCGCGCTCCCGTTCATCCCGGACGCGGACCGGGTGCATCGCGAGGTCGCGAGGGTGCTCAGACCGGGCGGCCGGTGGGTCTTCTCCGTGACGCATCCGATCCGGTGGGCGTTCCCCGACGATCCGGGGCGCGGCGGACTGACCGCCGATCGCTCGTACTTCGACCGGCGCCCGTACGTCGAGCTCGACGATGCGGGACGGGTCCTGTACGCCGAGTACCACCGCACGATCGGGGACCACGTCAGTGAGGTCGCGGCGGCCGGCTTCATGATCGACCGGATCGTCGAACCGCCGTGGCCGCACGGCCATGACCAGGTCTGGGGAGGCTGGGGACCCGTTCGCGGCGCGCTCCTGCCGGGCACTGCGATCTTCGTGACGCACCTGGTCCGGACTCCTTCGGCCTGAACCGACGCACGCACGTGCGCTGAGTCCGGCTCAGTGGCCGGCGTCGTGCCAGTTCAGCCCCACCCCGACCGACACGTCGAGCGGGACGGACAGCTCAGCCGCCGATCCCATCTGGGTGCGGACGATCTCCTCGACCTCGTCCCGCTCTCCCCGGCCGACCTCGAGGACGAGCTCGTCGTGGACCTGCAGCAGCATGCGTGACGTCAGTCCACGCGCGGCGAGCTCTCGCTCCACCCCGAGCATCGCGACCTTGATCAGGTCGGCAGCGCTTCCCTGGATGGGGGCGTTGAGGGCCATCCGTTCCGCCATCTCCCGACGTTGACGGTTGTCGCTCGTGAGATCGGGGAGATAGCGGCGGCGACCGAGGATCGTCGCGGTGAACCCCGTGGCCCTGGCCTCGTCGACGACACCGGTGAGGTACTCCCGCACGCCTCCGAACCGGGAGAAGTAGTCCGCCATCAGGGTGGCGGCCTCGCCGACGTCGATCCCGAGCTGCTTCGAGAGGCCGAACGACGACAGCCCGTACGCGAGCCCGTACGACATCGCCTTGATCTTCGACCGCATCGCCGGCGTGACCTCGTCGGTGGGGACACCGAAGACCCGCGAGGCGACGTAGCTGTGCAGGTCCTCGCCGGAGCGAAAGGCCGAGATCAGCCCCTCGTCCGCGGAGAGGTGCGCCATGATCCGCATCTCGATCTGGCTGTAGTCGGCGGTCAGGAGGGTCTCGTAGCCCTCACCCACCACGAAGGCGCGGCGGATCCGGCGCCCGGCCTCGGTCCGGATCGGGATGTTCTGCAGGTTCGGGTCCGTCGAGGACAACCGACCGGTCGCCGCGATCGTCTGCTGGAAGGTGGTGTGGATCCGCCCGTCGTCGGCCACCGAGCGGAGCAGCCCGTCGACCGTCTGGCGCAGACGGATCGCGTCGCGGTGCTCGAGAAGGTGCTGGAGGAACGGGTGCTCGGTGCGCGCGTAGAGCTCGGTCAGCGCCGCCGCATCCGTCGTGTACCCGGTCTTGATCTTCTTCGTCCTGGGCATCCCGAGCTGATCGAACAGCACCTCCTGCAGCTGCTTCGGCGACCCGAGGTTGACCTCCCGGTCGATCACCGCATAGGCCTGCGACGCGGCGTTCGAGACCTGGCCGCCGAAGTGCGACTCGAGCTCGCGCAGGTAGTCGACGTCGGCCGCGATGCCCCGGTGCTCCATGCGTGCGAGGACGTAGACGAGCGGGAGCTCGAGATCGTCCATCAGGGTGCGACCACCCCGGTCGACGAGGTCCGCCGCGAGGACCTCGGCGAGCTCGACGACAGCGTTCGCCCGGGTCTCGGCCTTCCGGTCGACGTCCGCGCCGTCGAGCTCGAGGTCCAACGATCCTTGGGAGCCGACCTCCGACGCGGCGTCGTCCATCCGCAGCTCACGATGCAGGTAGCGGACCGACAGGTCCGCAAGGTCGTACGTGCGTTGATCGGGATGGCACAGGTAGGCCGCGAGCTCGGTGTCGATCACCACTCCGTCGAGGTTCATGCCACGCCCCGCCAACGCGTGCCACGCGGCCTTCGCACCGTGAAGCGCCTTGTGCGACGTATCCGATCCCAACCAGTCGGCGAGCGCGGCCTCGTCGACCGGCGCGACCGTCGTGAGGTCCACGGTGATCGCGTGCCCGGCGTCGTCGGAGACCGAGACCGCCCAGGCGTCGCCACCCGACGGCGCGGAGATCCCACGGACATCGACGCCCAGCCGCCTGCCGGCCCGGTGCGCCAGCCACGCTCCGAGTGTCCCGACCTCGACCACGTCGTGCGTCAGTGCCGTCGCCGACTCCTCGGAACCTGTCTCCGACGGAACCATCGCGAAGAGACGGTCCCGCAAGGTCCGGAACTGCAGCGCGTCGAACACGCGATGCATCGCCTCGCGGTCCCACGGCTGAACCGCCAGGTCCTCGGGTCGGACCGGCAGCACGAGGTCGGTCAGCAGCGCATTGAGCCGTCGGTTCATCCGCACCTGGTCCAGGTGTGCACGCAAGGACTCGCCCGCCTTGCCGGCGATCCGGTCCGCGTCGGCGAGGACCGTGTCCAGGTCCCCGTGCGCCGCGATCCACTTCGCCGCTGTCTTGGGTCCCACGCCTGGAACCCCCGGGAGGTTGTCGCTCGTCTCCCCCACCAGGGCCGCGAGCTCCGGGTACTTCTCGGGATCGACGCCGTACTTCGCGCGGACCGCGTCCGGAGTCATCCGGGCGAGCTCCGACACCCCGCGCACCGGGTAGAGAACGGTGACCGTGTCACGGACCAGCTGGAAGCAGTCCCTGTCCCCCGAGCAGATCAGGACGTCCATCCCGGCCTCGCGTCCCTGGGTCGCGAGGGTCGCGAGGATGTCGTCCGCCTCGACGTTGTCCTTCTCGAGATGCGGGATCCGCAGGCTGCCGAGCACCTCCTGGATCAGCGGGACCTGACCACGGAACGCCATCGGCGTCTCGTCTCGCGTGCCCTTGTACTCGGGATACTGCTCGGTTCGGAACGTCGTGTGACCGGCGTCGAACGCGACGGCGACGTGGGTCGGCCGCTCCTCGGCGATCAGCTTGGTCAGCATCGACGTGAAGCCGTACACCGCATTCGTCGGCTCGCCGGTGCTCGTGGCGAAGCTCTCGACGGGCAGCGCGAAGAATGCCCGGAAGGCCATCGAGTGGCCATCGATCAGCAGCAGGAGTGGCCGGGTTCGCTCGTTGTCGCTCACGGTGTCAACCTATCTGGCATGACTGACGCGAGCCCGACCAGCCCTGACCCGACATCCAGCGCCGGCCGACTGATCGACCGGCTCGGGATCCAGCTCCTCGAGGTGGGTGCGCAGCGGACCGTCGGCACGATGCCGGTCGCGGGCAACACGCAGCCGTACGGACTGCTGCACGGAGGTGCTACCGCGGCCCTTGCCGAGACGCTCGGGTCCTACGCGGCCGCGGCGCATGCCGGTCCGGGTCGGCGCGCCGTGGGGATCGAGCTCAACGCGACGCACCACCGGTCAGCCCGCGCAGGCATCGTGACCGGGACGGCCACCGCGATCCACCTCGGTCGTAGCACGGCGACCTACGAGATCGTCGTGCTCGACCCCGAGTCGAGACGGCTCTGCACGGCCCGCCTCACGTGCATGCTGATCGACGAACGAACCGACTGATCGCGGACCGGCAGCCCGGGAACGCCGGAGACGGACGGCGGGTCGCTGTCGGCACCTTCGGCGGCCTGCATCGCCGAACGGACCTGACGTCGCCGGGCGATGAGGTCCTCGAGACCACGCGCGCTCGCGCGTCGCTCCACCGTCGTCCGTACGCCCTCGTTCGCCAGCCGTCGCTGCAGGGACTGCGTGGTCACGACGCGGTGGGCCGCCGCGGGGGCGAACCCGAGCCGGGCCAGGAAGCGCTGCATCCCGCGTGCGCCTGGCAACGGCGCCGAGTACACGTCGGTCGCGCCGTGCTCCTCGGCGACCGCCAGCGCACCCGCGATCAACGCATGGCCGACTCCGCGCCGCCGGCAGTCCTTGCCCACGTAGACGGCCTCGACGTGGAGCGCGACCTGGTCCGTGAACGGCGTCGGACCGACGACCCTCCCGAGCAGGAGCCCGGACACCTGACCGTCGAGGGCCCCGACGAGGAGCTGGCCTCCCGGGCTCGCGACGAGCGCCTCCAGCTGGGAGTGCAGCCGCGCCGCGTCGTCCGAGCAGAGCTGCGAACCCGCTCCCGACTCCGCACGCGCCGACAGGCAGAGCGACACGAGAGCAGGCAGGTCATCCGCTCCTGCCTGCCATGTCTGCACCCCAGGACGCACGTGCACGAGCCTCCTCAGCGAGACATGATCAGTTGTCCAGACGGACGATACGCCCTCGGTGCCGGTCCGGTCGATCATCGCGTGGACGACCGCCAATCGGGCACTTCGGACACTAGCGACGTGCCGTCGACCGCGAGTTCCCCCATCCGGGTGAGACGTCCGGCGAGCGTGCGCCATCGACCTGCAACGTGCCGAAACGCACTCGACACATTGCGGCTCTACTGTCCGTTTGACGCCCGACCCCCTAGTCTCCATTCCACCTCGTAGGGCAATGCCGCCGACCCGACGGCTCTGCCCTGCTGTCCGTGCAGTCCCGTCCCCGACGACGAGCCACCCGAACGGAGGTCCCACGTGCGTTTCGCACAGGCGAAGGACCAGAGCCCACGACGGTGGGTACGACGGCTCCTCGCCGTCGCCCTGGCCGCGATCGCGCTGCCCACCATCTGGGCAGGTCCCGCGACCGCGGCCACACCCGGGCCGTGCGCGGCCGACTCGACTCAGGGCTGCCTCGAAGGGTTCCTGCGATCGACGGAGGGTCAACCCCTCGCCGGTGTCGTCCTGAAGGTCACCGACCCGTCAGGCAAGACGACAGCCGTCACCTCGGGAGCCGACGGTAGCTGGTCCGCTCCGGTACCGGCAGACGGCGAGTACTCGGTCGAGCTCGACGTGAGCACGCTGCCGCCTGGGCAGAAGATCGCCCAGCCGGACCAGAACCCGCTCAAGACCCAGGCCCGCGTCGGGTCCACCACGTCGCTGCTCTTCAGCCTCGGTGCCGGCGGGGTGTCCGCGACCTCGGCTCCGTCGGGTGCCGCGAGCCCCCCTGCCGACGAGGCGGCCGGCACCGGCGCCAGCGGCGTGAGCTGGGAGCGGGTGGCGCAGCAGGCGACGAGCGGCCTGATCTTCGGCCTGCTGCTCGCGCTCGCCTCGATCGGCCTCTCGCTGATCTACGGCACCACGGGGCTCAGCAACTTCGCTCACGGTGAGCAGGTGACCCTCGGCGGGATCCTCGCGTACGTGTTCTGCCAGCTCGTCGGGCTGCCGCTGATCCTCTCGGCGATCATCGCCGTGCTCCTGGCGGCGGCGAGCGGCTGGATGCAGGATGCCTGGATCTGGCACCCGCTCCGCAAGCGGAGGATCGGGACGACGCAGCAGATGATCGTCACGATCGGGTTGTCGATGGCGCTCCAGTACGGCTTCCAGTTCTTCTTCGGTGGCGACAAGCTCCGGATCGTCACGACGACGCCGACGATCATCACCATCGGGCCCGTCACGTTCACGCGCACGACCTTGATCTCGGTCGTCATCGCGATCGTCGCCCTCGGGGCCGTCTCCTACTTCCTTCTCGCCACCCGGATCGGCCGGGCGACTCGCGCCGTGTCCGACAGCCCCGCGCTCGCGGCCGCGTCGGGCATCAGCGTGGAGCGCATCATCCGCATCGTGTGGACGCTCGGAGCCGGGCTCGCGGGCCTGGGTGGCGTGCTCATGGGGCTGTACCTGAACGCGACGAACTGGAACATGGGTGGCGCGATGCTGCTGCTGATGTTCTCGGCCGTGACCCTCGGCGGTCTCGGCGCCGCCTTCGGTGCCCTCGCCGGGTCGCTCGTCATCGGTCTCGTCGTCGAGATGTCGAGCCTCGTGATCCCCAACGACATGCGCTACGCCGGCGCACTTCTCATCCTCATCCTGGTGCTGCTGTTCAGGCCCCAGGGAATCCTCGGCCGTGCCGAGCGGATCGGCTAAGGGAGACCCATGGACTGGACACGGATCCTCACCAACGTCCTGGGCGAGATGATCGCCCCGACCACGGCCGCCTACGCCCTCGCAGCCGTCGGCCTCAACATCCACTTCGGCCTCACCGGTCTCCTCAACATGGGACAGGCCGGATTCATGCTCCTGGGTGCGTACGGCTTCGCGATCGCGACGATCGCCGGGTGGCCGATCTGGGCCGCGGTGCTCGTCGCCGTCGCCGCTTCCGCGCTGTTCGCGCTCCTGCTGGGGATACCGACGCTCAAGCTGCGAGGCGACTACCTCGCGATCGTCACGATCGCCGCCGCCGAGATCGTCCGACTCATCGGGCGCTCGACCGCGTTGACGGCGCTCACCGGCGCGTCGTCCGGCCTGCGCGGCGACAGCTACAAGACGACGTTCCAGAACCTGTCGCCGTTCCCGACCGGCACCACGACGATCGGCCCGTTCAGCTACTCGAACAACTTCTCGAACAGCTGGTGGATCCGGCTCGTCGGGTGGGCGATCGTGCTGATCGCGTGCCTCTTCGTCTACCTGCTGATCCGGAGCCCGTGGGGGCGTGTGCTCAAGGGCATCCGCGAGGACGAGGAGGCGGTGCGTTCGCTCGGCAAGAACGTGTTCGCCTACAAGATGCAGTCGCTCGTCATCGGCGGTGTCATCGGCGCGGTCGCGGGGATCATCTACGTGATGCCGCGGGCCGTCCAGCCGGACTCGATGGGTCGCCCGATGACCTTCTTCGTCTGGACGATCCTGCTGCTCGGAGGTGCCGCCACCGTGTTCGGCCCCGTGCTCGGCTCGATCGTCTTCTGGGCCGGTCTCATGCTCATCAAGTCGATCATGC
>DATKTF010000495.1:0-2619 GCA_035531255.1 Cellulomonadaceae bacterium | reverse complement strand
CGTCGCTGCTGTTCTTCGGTCTCTTCGTCGCGATGCTGTACCTCGCCACGGAGCGCACGAGCTGGGTCGTGATGGGTCTCGTCATGTTCGTCGTCGGGGCCTTCCTGGCGGCCAAGAGCTTCGGGCACGTCGCGGCCCGGTTCGACATCTGGCTGCATGCGATGAACAACGACGTCTTCAACAAGGCGGTCGGCGGTTCCGGTCAGCTCGTGAGGGGACTGTTCGGCATGGCCAGCGGCGGGTTGTTCGGCACCGGCTGGGGCCTCGGGCGGCCGGATCTCGTCCCCTATGCGGAGTCGGACTTCATCGTCGCCTCGCTGGGCGAGGAGCTGGGGCTCACCGGTCTCATCGCGATCCTTCTCGCCTACCTGGTGCTCGCCGAGCGGGGCATGCGTACCGCGGTCGGGGTCCGTGACGGGTTCGGCAAGCTGCTCGCCGGGGGCCTGGCCTTCGTCGTGGCGCTCCAGTGCTTCGTGGTCGTCGGCGGGGTCACGCGGGTGATCCCGCTGACCGGGCTGACGATGCCGTTCATGGCCTACGGCGGCTCGTCCCTGCTCGCCAACTGGGTGATCGTCGCCCTGCTGCTGAGGATCTCGGACAACGCGCGCCGACCCGCACCCTCGATGACGGTCCCGGTCACCACGGCACCGACCCCTGCCACCGGCCCGGTCGCCGGCCCTGCGGGTCCCGCCGGTCCAGACGCCGACTCTGCCGACTCTGCCGGACCTGCCCGCCCGCGGGGAGACGACAACGAGACGGCGGTCCTCACCGCCGCCGACCGCCGCGACGTGACGGGAGGACGCGCATGAACACCCCGCTGCGCCGACTCGCCACGGTGATGCTGAGCATGTTCCTCGTCCTGATGATCGGGACGACGTGGGTCCAGTACGTGCAGGCGTCGTCCCTGAACAACGACCCGCGCAACGTGCGCGGGCTCTACCGCGAGTTCGGCAAGGACCGCGGCCCGCTGATCGTCGCCGGCCAGGCGATCGCCTCGTCGAAGCCGGTCCAGGACGCGTTCGGCTATCAGCGGTCCTATGCGAACGGCCCGCTCTACGCGCCCCTCACCGGGGCCTACTCGGTCGTGTTCCAGCCGACGGGTCTCGAGGCCACCGAGAACTCGATCCTCAACGGGACCGCCGACTCGCTGTTCCTGTCGCGCCTGGGTGATCTCGTCACGGGCAAGCAGCCGCGTGGGTCCTCGGTGGAGCTCACGATCAACCCGGCCGCCCAGCAGGCCGCATGGGACGCCCTGGGCAACCAGACCGGCGCGGTCGTGGCGATCGACCCGACCACCGGCGCGATCCTCGCGATGGTCTCGAAGCCGAGCTACGACCCGAACGTCCTGGCGGGCCACGACACCGCCGCGGTCAACGCCGCGTACCAGGCCCTGCTCGCCGACCCCGGCAAGCCGCTCGTGAACCGCGCGATCAGCGGGGACACCTACCCGCCCGGTTCGACGTTCAAGCTCGTGACCGCCGCCGCGGCGCTCGCGTCGGGAATGGCCCCGGACACCCAGATCCCCGCGCCGAACCAGCTCCAGCTGCCGCAGAGCACCTCGGTCCTCACGAACTTCGGCGGCGAGGTCTGCAGCAGCACGGGCACGATGACGCTCGCCGACGCGCTGCGGATCTCGTGCAACACGGCGTTCGCGCAGCTCGGGATCACGCTCGGCGCGAACGCGCTGCGCACGCAGGCCGAGGCCTTCGGGTTCGACAAGGCGCTCGACATCCCGATGTCCGTCACCCCGAGCCGGTTCCCGGCACAGGTCGACGTCCCACAGACGGCGCTCTCGGCGATCGGCCAGGGCAGCGTCACCGTGACCCCGCTGCAGATGGCCATGATCTCCGCGGCGATCGCCAACGGCGGGACCTTGATGACGCCCTACACCGTCGCGACGGTGCGGGACCCGAACCTGACGGTCGTCTCGACGACGTCACCGAGCGTCCTGACGAAGCCGATGTCGGCGGGTGCCGCCGCCGCCCTGCGGCAGATGATGATCGGCGTCGTCGACTCCGGCACCGGGGGCGCCGCGAAGATTCCGGGCGTCGTCGTCGCGGGGAAGACCGGTACCGCCCAGACCGTCCCGGGTGCGGCACCGCACGCCTGGTTCACCGCGTTCGCCCCGGCCGACGGGTCGACGCCCAAGGTCGCCGTGGCCGTCGTCGTCGAGCACGGCGGGAACCTCGGCAACGAGGCCACCGGCGGGCAGGTCGCCGCGCCGATCGCGGCGGCGGTCATCAAGGCGGTGCTCGGCAAGTGAAGCCCGCACCGGACATCAAGCTCGACGGTCGCTACCGCCTGGTCAGCAAGATCGCGACCGGCGGCATGGGTGAGGTCTGGGTCGCGCACGACGAGGCCCTCGCGCGCGACGTCGCCGTCAAGGTGCTGCGCGAGGAGTTCGCGGGCGACACCGGCTTCCTCGAGCGGTTCCGGGTCGAGGCCCGGAACTCGGCGTCGCTGTCGCACCCGAACATCGCGCAGCTCTACGACTACGGCGAGCAGGAGGGCTCCGGCTACCTCGTCATGGAGCTCGTGGTCGGCGAGCCGATGTCGGACCTGCTGGAGCGCGAGCCCGTGCTCGGCGCGCGCCGCCTCCTCCCGCTGCTCGCCCAGACC
>DATKTF010000494.1:0-5361 GCA_035531255.1 Cellulomonadaceae bacterium | reverse complement strand
CGTCGTACCGCCTCGGGCGGAGCGAGGGTCGCGCCTGGCCGTCGATGTCCGGGGTCGCGGCCGAGACCGTGTAGACCCAGCCGCCACCACCCGGCCCCCACCGGACCGTCGTGCTCGCCGCACCGAGCCCGTAGGCGGGAGACGTGGCGTCGAGGAGGTGGTAGTCGCCCATCAGGCTCGGCGGGAGCAGCTGCGCGACGATCACCGCCTGCCGGAAGGCCGGGTACATCCGCGAGGCCAGGACGTTCACGGTCACGTCGTACGGGGAGACCAGGACCGGGTTGTCCGTCACCACGTTCGTCGCGCTCGCGGCGGTGCCGACCGTGGTCTGGAGCACCGAGTGGACCGGCGAGAGCAGAGCACCCGGGATGTCCAGCACGCCCATGTCCCAGGTGTTGACCCCGCCAGGCGTGCCGTCGGGGAGCGTGCCCCCGATGCCGGTGACGTACCCGCCGCTGAAGCTGCCCGCGCGGTTGTCCCAGAACACGTCGTTCAGCAGGGTCGGCTTGCTGAACGACGTGGCGACCAGCACCGACGAGCCGGAGAACGCGTTGCTCGCCACCCGGGCCATCAGCGGGACGCTGTTCGCGGCCGTCGAGAGCCCGGCCGGTGCCGCGTTGCCGTCGCTGGTCACGGCGGTGGCCGTGGTCAGGTTCTTCACGACGGTGTTGTTGACGATGTTCACGAAGAGCGCGTCGTCCAGGGCGATGCCGCCACCCTCGTGGGCCGAGACGTTGTTCGCGATCGTGTTGTTGGTGATCGTGATCGTGCCCGGGTTGTTGCGGGACACGTGCGACCCGCTGACCTGCAGGAGCCGGATGCCACCGCCGTCGTCGTTCGCGAGGTTGGTCTGGATGACGTTCGCGTCGATCGTGACCGGGCCGGTGCCCTCGGAGAGCGTCGTCGGGTCGGCCGGGAGCTCGCCGGCGATCATCACGCCGCCGCCCTCGTCGTAGGACGCGTTGAACCAGATCCGGTTGTGGCTGATCGCGGCCTGGCCGAACGAGCCCGAGCCGCCGTGGACCTGGTAGCCGAAGGCCGACACCGCGCCGCCGTACTCGGCGGAGAAGTTGCCGCAGATCGCGTTGCCGGTGACCTGGTAGCCGTCGCTGCCGGTGAACAGGCCCACACCGCCGGCGAGGTTGGTGCCGCCGTTGTCGCGGATCTGGTTGCGGGCCAGCGTGAACCCGTAGTTGCCGTTGTTGCCGACGTACGGGGTGCCGACGCGGACCGCGCCGCCGTACGAGCCACCGTTGCCGCGGATGATGTTGTCGGTCACCTGCATACCGACCACCCCGGCGTGCACGTACACGCCGCCGCCCTGGGTGACGAGGGCGCCGTCGGCGCCGTACGGGGTCGCGACCCCGCCGGTGATCACGTTCACGTTCCCGGCGAAGTCGGACTGCGCACCGCCGGTGATCGTGAAGCCGTCGATGCTCGTCGGGTAGCTCCGCGGGACGACGCCGGCGCGGGCCGGGTCGTCGAGCACCGTCACCACGGCGGCGTCCGGCACGGCCGGGTTCCCCGAGTAGCGCAGGCCGCTGAGCAGCGTGACCCAGGCCGTCCCGCTCGGGTTGTCCGGGTTGAAGCCGGCACCGTCGAGGATCGAGCCGCGGACGAACGCACCCGACGGCTGGAACCCGCCCGGACCGACGCCCTGGATCTTCACCTGGTGGTGCACGATCAGGTTCTCGGTGTACTCGCCCTGAGGGTTCGTGGCCGTCTGGGCACCGGGCCAGACCACGACCATCCAGAACGGCTTCGCTACCGTCGGCGTCGCGGCCTCGAGCGCCGCCTGCACCGTGGCGTACTGCTTGCCCGGCCCGACCTCGACGAGCTGCGGCGTGGTCGCCGAGCGTCCGACGTTGCTCGCGGTCTGCCGCCGGAGCGCCTGGATCGTCAGGCCGTTGTAGCTGCTCAGGCCGTTGGTCGCGGTGACCTTGAGGACCTGCGGCCCGGTCCGTTCGGACGGCACCGTGAACCTGATGGTGGTGTCGTTCCAGAGCGACGTCGGCACGGTGGTCCCGTTGAGCGTGAGGGTACCGGCGGTGGTGCCGAAGCCGAAGCCGCTGACCGTGACGACGCGGTTGTCGCCCGGCGTGCTCTGGCGGACGTACGGGCGGTCGACCGCGAGGAGCTGCGGGGACGTCGCCCCGAGGTCGCAGACCGTCGGGTTGACCGTGGTGGTGTCCGGCGTGAGGACGGTGGCGGCCACCTGGGTCGGCGCCTCGTCGGTCACGGTGTACAGACCCGGCCAGCCCTGGAAGTTGGTCGCGATGGTCCGGAACCGCGGGTTGTAGTCGGCGTTGAGCGCACCGGGCTGCCCGGGGTCGTTGCCGACGAACCGGTACATGTTCGGGCACGGCCCGGCCGGGACGGGGCAGTTGTACGTGCCGGTGGACGGCTCGAGGGCCTCGTAGAGACCGTTGAAGTCGGTGTGCGTGGTGTCCACGAGCCGACCGGACCAGTCGTACAGGCCGACCGGCACGTACGGCAGGCCCTGCGCCTCGCCGTAGTTGACGTTGCGCTTGTCGAGCGTGAGCCCGAGGTCGTTGAGCGTGAGGCCCCAGAAGTGCGTGGGGATCGGCACGTCGGTGAACAGCGTGAAGTTGGGCGCCGTCGCCTGACCGGCGCGGACGGTGACCAGCTTGTCGGTGCACAGCGGGCGGTCCTGCCCCTCGAACGGGCTCCCGCCACCGGCGAGGAACGCGGCGTTCGTGACCGTCACCTTGTGCAGGTCACCGGCACAGGCCGAGATGATGCCGGCCTGCTGCGACGGCGGCTGCGAGGGCGCGGTGGGCGTCCCGGCGGGCGGACCGGCCGGGGCGTCAGCGGCGGCCGGGGTCGCCGGCGGGTAGTTCTCCTGCGGCAGGTACGTGTCGCCGTCGAAGATGTTGACGTCCTCCTCGCGCGTCACCTTGTACATCGGCTTGCCGTCGACCGGGTCGTTCGGGATCTCGACGGAGACGATGTAGTCCTGCGGGCGCAGGAGCTGCTCCTGACCCGCGGGCAGCGGCGCGTACAGCGCGAGGCCGTCCGGGTTGTGCACCGTGTCCGTCGCCGGCCACTGGTTGAGCTTCGACGTCGCGAAGCCGTAGTTCCCGTTGACGGTCTGGCCGGCGGACGTCGGGTCCGTGGTGTCGCTCGGGCCCATCGCGACGCCCATCATCGGCGCCTCGACGCACAGCGCGTTCGCGGCCGTGCCGAAGGGCGGCAGCGCCTGCTGGTCGAGCAACGGCGAGCCGTTGTACTGGCGCGCGGTGCACCCGCGCGGCGGCTGCCACGTCTCGGAGGTGTACGCCTCCTGGAGCTCCGGGCCCTTGACCAGGGCACCGCGGTGCGGGTCCGGGTTGTCGATCAGGGGCACCGGGACCGGGGCGGCCGGATCGGGCTGCACGAACGCCGGGTCCGGCACCTGCAGCGGGACGATGGCCTTGCCCTGACGGCACTCGTTGGCCTTGGCGGCGTCCGTCGTCGCGGTGCACGGGACACTCGCGTACAGGTGGACCGGCACCCCGGGGATGCCCGGCTGGTACGACTCGGAGACCGCGTCGGCCGGGTCGAGCTCGTTGCGCGTCGTGTCGTAGCTGACCGTCCCGACGATGCCGCCGTTGTCGGCGCCGGCGTACGGCTGCACACCCCAGTCGATCGTGCCGCCGAGTCCGATGATCGGCAGGAAGTCCATGTCCACGAGGGAGCCGAGCTTGGTGGTCGGCGTCGGGTCGTTGTCGCCCTGGTACGTGATGCCCGTGGTCTTGTAGCGCGTGTTGAACGCCTCGAGGACGAGGAACTTGCCGAGCGGGTACGTCTCCCCGATGTCGTACGCGCCGGTGGAGTCGGTCGAGACGGTGTTCATCGCCTGGTCCATGGTCGAGTTGTCGCGCTCGCGGACGGTCAGCGTGAACTGCGGCACGCCCTGCTCGCCGGGGTCGCGCTTCCCGTTGCCGTTGGAGTCGACGAACACGTGCCCGTGCAGGTGGGTGAACCAGCCGACGAGCATCGTGTTGCCGACGTCGACCACCTGGCCGCCGCTGACGGTGACGTTGAAGCTCCACAGGATGTAGTCCTGCGGGTCGTCCCACACGGTGAGCTGGTACGTGCCGTCCGGCACGTGGGTGATGTCGAACGCCCCGTTGTCCGCACCGCGGCCGACGTACACCTGAGCGTCGCCGCGGTTCAGGTCGGAGAGCGCGACCCACGGCTGGCGGATCGGGCCGCCGAGCTTGGCGCCGGCGAAGCCCGTCTCCGGGACGACCTGCCCGTTCTGCCCGCCGATGTACGGCAGGCCTGCGACGACGACGCCCTTGATCTCGCCGGTCGGGGCGTTGGTCGCCGGGACCGCGAGCGCCTGGGTCTTGACGAAGCCGAACTTCACGGCGGGCACCAGCTCGGCGCCCTTGGTCTGCTCGGTGTCGTAGCCGGTGGCGCCCTCCTGGCTCCAGATGTCGAAGTCGTGACCGCCCTCGAGGGTCGTGGTCTGCACCCACTGGTACGTCTGACCGGGCTGGACCGCGGGGGGCGTGACGGTGGCGGCCATCCGGTTCGGACCCATGTTCGGGATCACGATCTGACCGCTGGCATCGCTCACGCACGATCCGGTCGAGTGCGCCTGGTCGATGATCGGGCGGTTGTTCGCGTCGAACAGCATCGGACCGGTGCCGTCGGCGTTCGCGTGCTGGTACGCGGTGCACAGCGCGTTGCCGTAGTAGTCGACGCTCACGGTCCCGAACACGTCGCTCAGGTGCGCGGTGAACCCCGCCAGTCCGGGCTCGGCGTCGACCTCGTAGGTCGCGTCGACCGGCGCGTTGTCGTTGAAGACGGCGATGCGCAGCGTGGTCAGCGGCAGCGGGGTCGGGTTCATGTCGACCGAGACCGGGGTCGTGACGCCCGGGGTGACGGTGAAGTGCTGACCGTCGATCTTGAACCCGTCGGCGGTCACCGAGA
Source organism: Cellulomonadaceae bacterium (assembly GCA_035531255.1). Taxonomy (GTDB): domain Bacteria; phylum Actinomycetota; class Actinomycetes; order Actinomycetales; family Cellulomonadaceae; genus JAJDFX01. The sequence goes on along the minus strand of DATKTF010000494.1, from coordinate 417 downwards.
TGAGGTACTTGCCGGCGGGGAGCCCGGCGAGCGGTGTCGTGGCGTTGAGGTCGGCCTCGGTGCCCTGGGCGAGGATCGGCGCGAACCCGGACGTGTTCCGCGTCGACGGCCACTGGCACGTGTCGGCGTAGCTCGGGTCGGTGCTGCCGCCCGGGGCGGTCGACGGCAGGCAGCTCGAGATCCCCTGGTTCGCGAGGGTCCCCGGATCGCCGGTGTCGTCGAGGTTGATGAGCCACTTGTACGACGTCACCGCATCGCCCTGGTGCACGAACCCCCGCCCGGTGTTGACCGAGCGGGCGCTGTGCACCTGCAGCGTGATGCTGCCCGGGCCGGTGGGGACTGCCGCCGCGACGGCCGCCTGTGCCGGAGCAGTCGTGGCGACCTGCGCCAGCGGGAGCAGCGCGACGACGACGCCGA
>DATKTF010000493.1:0-2874 GCA_035531255.1 Cellulomonadaceae bacterium | reverse complement strand
CGCGCCAGGGCCACGCAAGGGCACGCTCAGTGCGACCAGCGCGGGAACGTCCCGAATCTGCAGCGGGCGCACCGAGGGAAGAAGCACGGCGACGGTCCCCCCCGGGCGCAGGACTCGGGCGATCTCTGCGACGGCCTGCCTCAGGGGTCGGACCAGCATCAGCCCCATCGAGGCCACCACCGTGTCGATCGACCCGTCCCGGACCGGCAGGGCTCGCGCGTCGCCCCGCACGACCGGGCCCCGATCCAAGCCTCGTGCTCCGGCGAGCTCGGCTGTCGAGAGGTCGACGCCCAGGTAGCTCGTGTACCCGGACAGCGCCGGCTGCAGTGCGGCGTTCCCGCACGCGATGTCGAGCACGTCGCCCAGGGAGTCAGGAAGTGTGTCGGCGAGCCACTCGTAAGGCGACCCGATCGTGGCGTCGCGAGCGTGCTCGAACGCCGCCTCGGTGATCCCTGGCCGCTCCCGGTGGAAGTCGGTCAGGTAGTCCTCCCACTGGAGCGTCGCCATGTCAGTGCCGAGGTTCGGCGAGGTCGTGCGCGAAGTGGCGCAGCCGCTCGACGGCCGCGGGGTCCACCGCCGTCGCCTCGTGCCCGACCTGGGTGATCGCGGTCTTGATCGTGCGGTACGTGCTCGCCTCCAGACCGCACCGGCGGCACTCCTCGAGGTGCTGGGCGACGATCGTCGAGGTGGTGGCGTCGACCTCGCCGTCGAGGTAGGACTGCAGGACCCGGGTGACCCGCAGGCACCCGGATCGCGAGAGCATGGAGGGGAACATCACATCAACCTCTTCTGGGGTGCGAGACCGGCGGCGGTCAGACGGGTGCGGATGCGGGCGCGGGCGCGGTGCAGGCGACTCATGATCGTGCCGCGGGGGACCCCGAGCGCGTCGGCTGCCTCCTGGTAGGTCAGGCCTTCGATGTCGACCAGGGTCACGACCGTCCGGTGCTTGTCCGGCAGGGCGGCCAGGGCCTCGGCGACCACCGTCTCGAAGACCTCGGAGACGACGACCTCCTCCGCCGACGGCTCGGGGGTGCCAAGGCGTTCGAGGGTGAGCTCGACGGTCTCTCCGTCGCGCAGCAGGACAGCGGAGCGTCCGCGGACCCGGTTGAGGTGCGTGTGGCGCAGGATCGTCAGCAGCCAGGCCCGAGGGTGGGCGCCGTCGAAGCGCTCCACGGCACGGAACGCACGGATCAACGTGTCCTGCACGAGGTCCTCGGCGTCAGCCGGCTGACCCGTCAGGGAAAGGGCGACCCGGTACAGCACGGGGATCTCCGGCACGACGTACTCGTCGAATGCCGCACGCTGGCGATGGTCGCTGGCCGGTTCGGTCATGTTCAAGGGAACCCGCCCCGTGCAGCGAGGATTCCGTTCCGCTCGAGGGGATCGGCCACGGAATCACGGGCAGCGGCCGGCGGGTTCCTGGCACATGAATCCACTGGTGCACCGTCGGCTGAGGTCGATGGTCGAGGCCTGCGTTGACGGCGAGCTGGACGGGCCAGACGCGCGGGCCGTGCGCGCCCACCTGCGTGAGTGCTGGTGGTGCAGCGCCGACGCGCAGACCCACCGCCTGGTCCGTGCGTCGTTGCGGCGCGGAGGTGACGGGCTCTCGTCCCTGCCGGTCACACGGCTCCGCCGGTTCGTCCGCGGTCTGGACCGGGCATGACCCGCCGGCCGACTCATCACTCGCGTTCGATGAGGAGTGCCCGATGATCCGGGCTGATGCCCTCGTGCTGTTCGGGGCTACCGGGGACCTTGCCCGCAAGAAGCTCTTCTCCGCGCTGTACCGCCTGCAGGCGCAAGGGCGCCTGGACCTGCCCGTGATCGGCGTCGCGCGATCGGACTGGACCGACGAGCAGTTCCGTGATCACGCGCGGTCGGCGATCGCAGCCACGGTGAGCGATCCGGACCCGCTCGTCGTCGACCGTCTGGCGGCGCGGTTGACGCTGGTCGGTGGTGACTACGCGAACCCGGAGACGTTCCGCTCTTTGGACGGGCGACTGCGGGCGCTGGGGTGCCGTGACTCGGTGTTCTACCTGGCGATTCCCCCGGTGATGTTCCCCACCGTGGTGCGAGGCCTGGCGGCCCTCGGGCGCACCGCGACCGCGCGGATCGTCGTGGAGAAGCCCTTCGGTCGTGACCTGGCCTCGGCCCGCGAGCTCAACCACGTCCTGCACGAGCACGTCCAGGAGAGCGCCATCTTCCGGATCGACCACTACCTCGGCAAGGAGTCGGTCGAGGACCTGCTCGTGTTCCGGTTCGCCAACAGCTTCCTGGAACCGATCTGGAACCGGAACTACGTGTCCAGTGTGCAGGTCACGATGGCCGAGGACTTCGGGGTCGAGGGCCGTGGTGGGTTCTACGACGGCGTGGGGGCGATCCGTGACGTCCTGCAGAACCACCTGCTGCAGGTCGTGGCGCTGCTCGCCATGGAGCCTCCGGTCAGCCCGGACGCCGACGCCCTGCGTGACGAGAAGGTCAAGGTCTTGCGGGCGATGCGGCCCCTGGACAGCACGAGCGTGGTGCGCGGCCAGTACGCGGGATACCTCGACGAGCCAGGGGTGGCGCCCGGCTCCACGGTCGAGACGTTCGTCGCCGCCCGGCTGGAGATCGAGTCGTGGCGGTGGGCAGGGGTCCCGTTCTTCGTACGCGCCGGCAAAGCCCTGGCGGCGACCGCACTGGAGGCGGTCGTCGAGCTCCGCGAGCCGCCGCGCATGCTGTTCACCGAGGCTGATCTCCCGAGTCCGCACGCCAACCTCATCCGGTTCAGGCTCGGGAACCGCGACGGGGTCACGCTCACGGTGCAGGCCAAACGCCCGGGGCAGGACTTGGTGACCCAGGAGGTCGATCTCGACGTCGACTTCAACGCCGCTCTCG
>DATKTF010000492.1:0-2562 GCA_035531255.1 Cellulomonadaceae bacterium | reverse complement strand
GACGCGGTGGCAGGCACGGTCTGGCGCCGGATCACGCGGGCCGGCGACGCGCTCGTCCTGCACCTCGTCAACCTGGTCGGCCAGCAGGACACACGCTGGGACGCGCCACGGCTGCCGGTGGGCGATCCGGGCCCGGGTGCGTTGCGCGTGCGTCGTACCGGTCCTGGCCTCCCGCGCGTGCGGGTCGCGGATCCGAGCACGACGCCGCGGCTCGTCGAGGTGCCGGTCGTGGCGGACGGCGACCACGCCGTGGCGGACCTCCCGGCCCCACAGGTGTGGCAGGTCGTCGTGATCGACGACGTGGCACGCTCGTGACCAGGTCGGACGCGGCGGACTGGTGGCGCTCGGCCGTCGTCTACCAGGTCTACCCGCGGAGCTTCGCGGACTCCGACGGCGACGGCATCGGCGACCTGCGCGGGGTGATCGACCACCTCGACCACCTGGTCGACCTGGGCGTCGACGTGCTGTGGCTGTCGCCGGTCTACGCCTCGCCGCAGGCCGACAACGGCTACGACATCAGCGACTACCAGGCGATCGACCCGACGTTCGGCACGCTCGCGGACGTCGACGAGCTCGTCACCGAGGTGCACCGTCGCGGCATCCGGCTCGTCATGGACATGGTCGTCAACCACACGTCGGACCAGCACCCGTGGTTCGTCGAGTCGTCATCCGGCCCCCAGAGCCCGAAGCGCGACTGGTACTGGTGGCGTCCACCGCGACCCGGCGCCATGTTCGGCGAGCCGGGGGCCGAGCCGACCAACTGGACGTCGTTCTTCTCCGGCTCGACGTGGACCGCCGACCCGGCCTCCGGCGAGTACTACCTGCACCTGTTCGCGCCGGGCCAGCCGGACCTGAACTGGGAGAACCCGCAGGTCAGGAACGCGATCTACACGATGATGCGGTGGTGGGTCGACCGTGGCGTCGACGGCTTCCGGATGGACGTCGTCAACCTCCTCTCGAAGGACCCGACCCTGCCCGACGGCGAGGCTGCACCCGGAGAGCGCTACGGCGACGGTTTCCCGCACTACGGGCACGGCCCGCGGATCCACGAGTTCCTGCACGAGCTGCGCCGTGAGGTCCTGGCCGGTCACGCCGAGCCGTTCGTGATCATCGGGGAGACGCCCGGGGTGACGGTCGAGCAGGCGCGCCTGTTCACGGATCCGGCGCGTCGCGAGCTCGACATGGTGTTCCAGTTCGAGCACATGGGTGTGGACCATGGCTCGCGCGGGAAGTGGGACACACGGCCGGTCGAGGTCCGCGCCCTCAAGGAGACGTTCCGGCGTTGGCAGGACGGACTCGCCGAGCGCGGCTGGAACAGCCTCTACTGGTGCAATCACGACCAGCCGCGTCCGGTCTCACGATTCGGCGACGGCGGGGCGTACTGGCGGGAGTCGGCGACCGCGCTCGCGACGGTGCTGCACCTGCAGCGCGGGACCCCCTTCGTCTACCAGGGCGAGGAGCTCGGGATGCGGAACCACGTGTTCGCCTCGGCCGACGACTTCGTCGACATCGAGTCCGTCAACCACTACCGCACCGCCGTCGCGCGCGGCGACTCGCCGGCGGTCGTGCTCGACGCGTTGCGCAGGATGAGTCGGGACAACGCGCGCACGCCCCTTCCCTGGAACGCCGGACCGGGGGTGGGATTCTCGAGCGGCACACCCTGGATGCCGGTCAACGCCGACCACGACGAGGTGAACGTCACCGCCGAGCGTGGCGTCAAGGGCTCGGTGTACGAGCACTACCGGAACCTGATCGCCTTCCGGCACGCCGAACCCGCGGTCGTCGACGGCGACTTCACGATGCTCCTTGCGGAGCACCCGGTCGTGTTCTCCTTCCTGCGCCACCTCGGGGTGACGACGCTCCTGGTCGTCGCGAACCTGTCCGGCGACCCGCAGACGGTCGACGTGGCCGCCGGCGTCGGCTGGCGCGACGAGGAGGTCGTCCTGAGCAACCACCTCGGTGACGACACCGTCCCACGCGACCCGACGTGGCTCGGTGCCGACCGGATCGCGCTCCGCCCGTGGGAGGCCGTGGTCCTGCGCCGGCATCATCCCCGTCACGCGTAGCCCGTACGATCCGCTGCATGGACGTAGCGGTGCTGGGCGCCACGGGAGACGTCGGTCGGCAGGTCTGCACACAGCTGATCGAGCGTCGCGTGCTCCCCACGTCGTCGCGCCTCCAGCTGGTCGGACGGCTCGACGGCGGGTCGGCACGCGCGACGCACGGGCTGCGGGCGGACCTCGTCGATGCGTACGACGAGCACGCCCCCCTGATCGACGTCGCCCTCAGCCCGGACGACGTCGTCGCGGACGTCGTCGTGGTCGCGGCCGGACGGACGTCCCCGTCGCAGCCCGGGGTCTCGACGGATCGGGCCGCGCTCGCGGCGGACAACCACGCGGTCTTCGCGGCCTACGCCGACGCGCTCGCGCGCCACGGTTCCGGCCACGAGGTCGTGGTCGTCGTGTCCAACCCGGTCGAGCTCGGCGTCGCCGTGATGGCGGCCGCGCTCGGACGGCACCGGGTGATCGGCATGGGCGCGTGGCTCGACACCCTGCGGTTCCG
>DATKTF010000491.1:0-9104 GCA_035531255.1 Cellulomonadaceae bacterium | reverse complement strand
TGCGGCACGCGGGTCGTGTCCCCGACCGCGAGCGCCGGGAGCAGCCCCGAGACGTCGGCTCCGAGATCGGCGGCCGCGACCGCGAGCGACCGCCGGAGCAGCCCGGCCACCGCGTCCGGAGCGCCCGGTGGCGCCCGGACCTCCGGTGGCCGCCGTGCGACGAGCAGCGCGACCTCCCGGTCCCCTGGTGCGGTCGACGCGAGCCGGCCCCCCACCTCCACGCGGGCCCCGTACTCCGGCGCGGTGCCGACGTCCGCTCCGACCAGCACGAGAACGGGGGCGGACGCCGACCCCGTCCGTCCGCGCCCGGTGACGATCTCGGCCTGGACGACCATCCGGTATCGGGGCCCGGACGACGCCACCGCACCCGCCGAACCGGGGTCGCTCGTCACCGGAGCAGGCTCGGAGGCCACGACCCCTGTCATCTCGACCGTCGCAGCTCCGGAGACCAGGTCGCCGAGCAGGCCTGCCCTTCTCACGTGCTCGTGCGCAGCGACCGAGACCACGACGCTGCCCGCTGCCGCACCCGCGAGGGCGATCGCCCCGAGCGCGCGGATCGCCGGCCGGACCGGGTGCGCACCGGGCCCCGGCACCCCGCCCCGGAGACCGGTCCTCCCGACGCCGCCATCGGGGCCACCATCACCGCCGGCATCACCACCGAGACCTGCGCGACGGCCGAGCCGCGTCGCTGCGAGCGCGAGCACGGCCGTCACGACGAGCAGTCCGCCGCCCGCCGCGACCCACCAGCCCCCCGGATCGATCAGCGCACTCGTCGCGGCGCCCCACGAGGCAAGAGCCGCGGGCACGAGCCGGGCATCGTGGCGGGCGGCAGGTGATGCCGTCACACGCGTACCCGATCGCGCAACCGGGAGAGCGCGCTGGGCCCGATGCCGGACACCTCCGCCAGCTCCTCGACGTCGGTGAAGCGACCGTGCGCCGCACGCCAGTCGAGGATCCGTTGGGCGAGCACGGGGCCGATCCCGGGGAGCGCATCCAGCTCGGCCAGCGTCGCCGCATTGAGGTCGAGCGGCGCGCCCGCGGCGACCGCGGCCCCCTGCCCCGGGGCGATGCTGGTCTCGCCGGGTCGCGGGACCAGGACCTGCTCGCCATCGACGAGCACGCGCGCGAGGTTCACGACCGACAGATCCGCGTCTGCGGTGGCACCACCTGCAGCGGCGATCGCATCGGTCACCCGGGCTCCGGGCGGCAACCGCACCACTCCGGGGCTCGCAACCTGCCCGACGACGTGCACCACGACGCCGGCGGCACGGCCGTCCGTGGGGACGTTGCTCGGGCCCGCACCTGCGGTCGGGACGCCCTCGTCAGAGGCTCGCGCCCGATCACTCGCAGGCGCCGTCGCACCGTTCGCGCTCCCGACCGCGATGCCCAGGGGAAGGCCGTCTCCGGGAGCGGCTCGTGCGGACCATACGACCATGCCACCGCCCAAGGCCGTGATCGCCAGGACGGCCGCGACCGCGACCGCGGGGCGGACGGTCCACCGGAACAGCGGGATCCCTGTCGCCGTGGTCCCCAGGTCGTCATGCTCGAGCGGGTGCCCGTAGGCCGCGGAGTACACGGTCGACGCTGTTCCGAGGGCAGCCAGCCGCCGGGTGCGGGTCGAGTCGACGTCCGGACGCTCGCGCGGTGCCCGGTTCGCCATGGGTCGACGCTAGGAACGCCGAGCGGACACTCCCCGCCGTGCGGGCGATCCCCGGGGTCTCGTCCAGCGGTGCTCGCCCTGTGGACCGGTCGGCGTCGGACCGGTCGGCGCCTCAGCCCTCCCCGACGATGACGGCGATCAGTCCCGGCCCGACATGGGCACCGATCACCGCGCTCGCCTCCGACACCAGGACGCGAGAGCCGGACTCGCCCGGCCATGGTGCGAGCCGTTCGCCGAGCGTGCCGGCGAGCCGGTCCGCGAGCTCCTGCGCCTCGGCCCGACCGCCGAGGTGGTGGACCGCGACGCGCGCGCGACCGCGCCGTTCGACGTCGTCGACCGTGAGGGCCTCGAGCCGCGCGCGGGCGCCTGCCCGCGTGCGGACCTTCTCCGCCACCTCGAGTCGTCCGTCGCGCAGCGTGACCAGAGGTCGCATCCCGAGCAGGGTCCCCAGAGCCGCCGCACCGACACCGAGCCGCCCACCGCGCCGAAGGTGGTCGAGGGAGTCGACCAGGAACCTCGCCGAGCACCTCATGCCGGTGCGTCGGGCCGCGACCGCTGCGGCCTCGGCGTCCGCGCCGTCGGCGACCGCCTCGACGGCGGCCAGTGCAGCCAGGCCGAGCCCCATCGCGACGGACCGTGAGTCGACCACGTGGACGGGGACGGAACACCCCTCCGCACCGCGTCGGGCCGACCCCACCGTCCCCGAGAGCTCTCCGGAGAGATGGACCGAGACGATGGCCCGGGCACCGGCGGCCGCGGCTGCCGCGAAGGCGCGGGCGAACGCCTCGGGAGCAGGCTGCGACGTCGTCACCCGCTCGCCCGAACGGAGCCGCTCGAGCAGGACCGACGACGAGACGTCGACGCCCTCACGACCGTGCGTCTCGCCGAACCGGACGGTGAGCGGGACCACCGTCAACCCCCACCGCGCGGCGAGGTCCGGCGGGAGCGAGGCCGTCGAGTCCGTGACGACGTGGACCGGCTGTGCGGTCATCGTCGGACCGGCCCTCCGTGCGGCACGCGCAGCGCGACCACCGGTTACACGGGAACCACGTTGACGAGCTTGGGTGCCCGCACGATCACCGTGCGCACGCCCCGGCCGTCGAGCGCGCGCAGCACCGCCGGGTCGGCGAGCGCCCTGGCGCGCAGCTCGTCCTCACCGATCCCGGGCACGACCTCGAGCCGACCGCGCACCTTTCCCTGCACCTGCAGGACGCAGGTCACGGTGTCCTCGACCAGCTGCCGCGGGTCGGCGACCGGGTAGGCGTGGTGGACGAGCGACTCCGCGTGACCGAGCCGCGCCCAGAGCTCCTCCGCGATGTGCGGGGCGATCGGCGCGAGCATCAGCACGAGCGGCTCGACCGCCGCCCGCGGGGTCGCGCTGAGCGAGGTCAGGTGGTTGTTGAGGACGATCAGCTTGGCGATCGCCGTGTTGACCCGCATCGCCTCCATCTCGACGGTCGCCTCGGCGATGGTCCGGTGCACGAGCCGCGTGGTCTCGGGAGAGGGTTCGTCGTCCGAGACGACCAGCACGCCGGTGGCCTCGTCGACGACGTTCCGCCACAGCCGCTGGAGGAAGCGCTGCGAGCCCACGACCGCTCGGGTGTCCCACGGGCGCGAGACGTCCAAGGGACCCATCGACATCTCGTAGACGCGGAACGTGTCCGCGCCGTACGCGCCGTACATGTCGTCGGGGGTCACGACGTTCTTGAGGGACTTGCCCATCTTCCCGTACTCGCGCTGCACCTCCTCGCCGTTCCACCGGTAGCTCGTCGACCCGTCCTCCGCCGTCGTCTCGACCACCTCGTCAGCCGGCACGTACTGACCGCGGGCATCGGCGTACGCGTACGCCTGGATGTACCCCTGGTTGAACAGCGTGTGGAAGGGCTCGATGCTGGTGACGTGCCCGAGGTCGTAGAGCACCTTGTGCCAGAACCGCGCGTAGAGCAGGTGGAGCACCGCGTGCTCGACACCCCCGACGTAGAGGTCGACTCCCCCGGCGGCGCCGGCGGTCGGGTTGTGGTCCGGTCCCATCCAGAAGGCCTCGAGCTCGGGCGAGACGAGCTGGGCACTGTCGGACGGGTCGAGGTAGCGCAGGTAGTACCAGCACGAGCCCGCCCAGTTCGGCATCGTGTTCGTGTCGCGGCGGTAGACCCTCGGACCGTCACCGAGGTCGAGGGTCACGTGCACCCACTCCTCGTTGCGGCCCAACGGCGGCTCGGGCGACGAGTTCGCGTCCTCCGGGGCGAAGGTCCGCGGAGAGTAGTCCGGCACGTCCGGCAGGTCGACCGGCAGCAGCGCGTCGGGGAGTCCGATCGGCAGGTCGTTCTCGTCGTACACGATCGGGAACGGTTCACCCCAGTACCGCTGGCGGCTGAAGAGCCAGTCGCGGAGCCGGTACGTGACGCTGCCGGTGCCGGACCCGCGGGCCTCGAGCCACGCGACGACGGTGCTCTTCGCGGTGTCGACGTCGAGGCCGTCGAGGCTGATCTCGTCGTTCGACGAGTTGATCGTGGTGCCGTCACCGGTGTACGCGCCGCCGGCGAAGCCCTCCGGCGGCTCGACGGTGTAGACGACCGGGAGACCGAACGCCTCGGCGAACGCGAAGTCCCGCTCGTCGCCACCCGGGACGGCCATGATCGCGCCCGTCCCGTACCCCATCAGCACGTAGTCCGCGGTGAAGACCGGGATGAGCTGGCCGTTGACCGGGTTCCGCGCGAGGAAGCCGGTGAAGACGCCCGTCTTCGCCTTGGCGTCGGCCTGTCGCTCGACGGCCGTCTTGGCGCCCGCCTCGCGGCGGTAGGCAGCGACCGCCTCGACCGGGGACGCGTGCCCGTCGGTCCACGTGCTCCGAGTGCCGTCCGGCCAGGCGGCCGGCACCGCATCGAGCAACGGGTGCTCGGGAGCGACGACCATGAACGTCGCCCCGAAGAGCGTGTCCGGGCGGGTCGTGAACACCTCGATCGACTCGACCTCGGTCGCGTTCGCGACGTCGAACACGACGCGCGCCCCCTCGGAGCGGCCGATCCAGTTGCGCTGCATCGACCGGACCTTCTCGGGCCAGTCGATCAGGTCGAGGTCGGCGGCGAGGCGGTCGGCGTACGCGGTGATGCGCATCTTCCACTGCCGCAGCGTGCGCTGGTACACGGGGTAGTTCCCGCGCTCGCTCCGTCCGTCGGACGTGACCTCCTCGTTGGCGAGGACGGTCCCCAGTCCCGGGCACCAGTTGACCGGTGCGTCCGAGACGTAGGCGAGCCGCTGCGCGTCGACGACGCGCCGTCGGGCGACATCGTCCAGCGCGTCCCACGTGCGCGCGGGAGCGTCCTCGGGGAGATCCTTCCGGCCGGACGCGTACGCGGTGACGAGCTCGTCGATCGGGCGGGCACGACCGGCGCCGCCGTCGGGCCGGGTCGCGTCCGGGTCGTACCAGGAGTTGAAGATCTGCAGGAAGATCCACTGGGTCCAGCGGACGTAGTCGGAGTCGGTGGTCGCGAAGGTCCGTCGCGGGTCGTGGCCGAGGCCGAGGCGCCGCAGCTGGCGGCGCATCGTGACGATGTTGGCCTCGGTCGTGGTCCGGGGGTGCTGCCCCGTCTGGACCGCGTACTGCTCGGCCGGGAGACCGAAGGCGTCGTAGCCGAGCGCGTGCAGGACGTTGTCGCCCTGCATCCGGCGGAAGCGCCCGACGACGTCCGTCGCGATGTACCCGAGGGGGTGCCCGACGTGCAGTCCGGCGCCGGACGGGTACGGGAACATGTCCATCACGAAGAACGACCGACCCTGGGTCGTGGCGTGCGCGCCGCTGCCGTCCGTGAGCGGACCGGACGGGTTGGCCGCGAAGTACGTGCCGCGCTCGTCCCACGTGTCCTGCCAGCGCTGCTCGAGCTCCCCCGCGAAGGCGCTCGTGTAGCGGAAGGGCACCTCACCGCCGGGCTGCGGCGCCGGGTCGGATGGGTGGAGGGGCGTCGTCGAGTCCTGCGCAGTCACCCGGTGAGTTTAGCGTCAGCGCACGGAGCGGAACTCCGCCGTGAGCGGGCACTGGAACGGGTCGCGCGCCGCGAGACCGACCTTGTTGAGGTAGCGCACGACGATGCCGTACGACTGCACGAGACCGGTCTCCGTGTAGGAGATCTTCCGCGAGTCGCAGAACTCTCGGACGATGGGCTGGGCGTTGCGCAGGCTCGGACGCGGCATGCTCGGGAACAGGTGGTGCTCGATCTGGTAGTTCAGACCACCCATGAAGAAGTCGGTGAACCGGCCGCCGCGGATGTTGCGGCTCATCAGCACCTGCCGGCGCAGGAAGTCGATCCGTGAGTTCGCCGGCACGATCCGCATCCCCTTGTGGTTCGGGGCGAAGCTCGCACCCATGTACACCCCGAAGATTCCGAACTGTACGGCGAGGAACGCGAAGGCCATCCCGACCGGGAGCAGCCAGAAGACGAGCGCGAGGTAACCGCCGAGCCGCAGCGTCACGAACACGATCTCGACCGGGCGGCGCTTGACGGGGCTCCGGCCGAAGATCGTCTTGATCCCCGAGATGTGCAGGTTCACGCCTTCGAGGAGCAGCAGCGGGAAGAAGAGGTAGCCCTGACGCTTGGCGAACCAGGCACCGAAGCCGGTCCTGACCTTCGTGACGTTCTCGGTCGTGAAGATGACGACGTCGCTGTCGATGTCGGGGTCCGCGTCGATCTGGTTCGGCTTGGCGTGGTGACGGCTGTGCTTGTGCATCCACCAGCCGTAGCTCATGCCCGCGTACAGGTTCGCGATCACGAGGCTGGCCCAGTCGTTCCAGCGACCGGAGACGAAGATCTGCCGGTGCGCGGCATCGTGCCCCAGGAACATCACCTGTCCCAGGATCAACGCGATCACGGCGGCGAGCGCGAGCTGCCACCACGAGTGCCCGATCAGCACGAACGCCACGCCGGAGCCGAGGAGCGCGAACGTGAGCAGCGCGAACCGCGTCCAGTAGTACCCGTAGCGGCGACGCATCAGCCCCGCCTCCTGGACCGTCCGGGTGAGGGCGGTGAAGTCGCTCGTCTGGCGCTCCCGGGGCGACATCGCCGCCGGGTCGAGGACGGGCAGGGGTGCAGAGGTACTCGTCACTGGTCACGCCTTCAGGTGGGGGACGGAGCCGCCTACGTTCACCTGCCACGAGCGGTTCGACTCACAGTAACCTACGCAACCGTAGGAAGTCTGGATGGCGAGCGCATTGATTCTCAGGGCGCAACCTGGCGGAGGCCCGGCAGCGCACCGACGCGCTCGTCGGCACGCAGGTCCTCGGAACCACCGTCGGACCCACGCGCAGGCCAGCGCGGCGCGGGGGCTCGGCCGACCGCGAGGACGACCAGCAACCCGGCGCCGGTCAGGCCCGCGCCGACCCAGGCCGGAGCGACGAACCCGTATCCGGTCGCGATGACGACGCCGCCGAGCCACGCCCCGGACGCGTTCCCCAGGTTGAGGGCCGAGTGGCAGAGCGCAGCGCCCAACGACGGGGCCGCCGGCGAGACGTCCATCAGGCGCGTCTGCAGCGAGAGACCCAGGATCTGCGAGCTCACTCCCAGGGCGACGATCGCGACGACGGCGAGCAGCGGGACGCGCGCGCTGACTGCGATGGCGACGAGCACCGCGATCGTCGCGACGAACCCGAGGTAGACCGTCCGCAGCACCGATCGGTCCGCGAGTCTCCCGCCGACGACCGTGCCGATCGTCATCCCCACGCCGAACAGCGCGAGAACGAGCGGCACCGTGGTCTCGGCGAGACCCGTGACCTCCGTGAGGAGCGGTGAGACGTAGGAGTAGACCGCGAACATCCCCCCGAACCCGATGCCCGCCGCGCCGAACGCGATCCACAGCTGCGGGTTGCGCAGCGCGCGCAGCTCGGTGCGGACGGTCGCCTCGGCATGCGCCGGCAGGCTCGGGAGCCAGGCGCGCAGACCGGCGAACGTCACCAGCCCGAGCACGCCGACGGCGACGAACGCCGCCCGCCACCCGACCAGATGGCCGAGCAACGTGGACAACGGCACCCCGACGACGTTCGCGATGGTGAGACCGGCCATCATCATCGCCACCGCGCGACCCCGCCGTTCGGGGCCGACGACCGCCGCGCCCATGACGGCCCCGACGCCGAAGAACGCGCCGTGCGGCAGACCGGCGACGAACCGCGCGACGACGAGCCAGCCTTCGCTCGGGGCGAAGGCCGACACGGTGTTGCCGACCGTGAACATGACCATGAGCCAGAGCAGCAGCGTGCGCCGGTCGACCCGCGCGGCGAGGGCCGTCAGCAGCGGCGCGCCGACCACGACGCCGAGCGCGTAGGCCGTGATCACGTAGCCGGCCTGGGGAATCGTGACGCCGAGGTCGTGGGCGATGTACGGAAGCAGTCCCATCGTCGCGAACTCGGTGGTCCCGATGCTGAAGCCGCCGGCGGCGAGGGCGAGCAGCACCAGCCCCGCGCGGGTGCCCGAGGCGCGCGCACCTGTGCCCGTCATGCGGGTGTGCTCGTCATGCGGGTGTGCTCGTCATGACGCACGACGCCATTGTCGAATCGATTCGATCACACGCGACATCGTACGGGACGCCTCGCGTCCTGGGCCCGTCGTCTCACCCTGCGACGAGCCACACCGCACGGCAGGACCGCTCGTCGAGCTCGATCGTCCGACCGCCGACCTCGACGACCACGGCAGCCATCGCGCGCGCGCGGACGACCACCCCGGCGTCGAGCACGAGGCCGAGGCCCGCGAACGAGCGGAGCAGCGACGGGTCCTCGTCGGAGATCCGGACGACGCGCCAGTGACCGGGCGCGACGTCCCACAACCGTCGCGCGGACGGTGCGCGGACCGTACCGTCCGCCGACGGGATCGGGTCACCGTGCGGATCGCGGTACGGGCGACCGAGCGCCTCATCCATGCGCTCGACCATCAGGCCCGACACGGCGTGCTCGAGCACCTCGGCCTCGTCGTGCACCTCGTCCCACGAGTACCCGAGACGCTCGACCAAGAACGTCTCGATCAGCCGATGACGCCGCACCATCGCGACGGCCGACGCGCGCCCGACTCGGGTGAGCGCGACGGCGCCATAGGGCTCGTGCTCGACCAGTCCCTGGTCCGTGAGTCGACGCACGGTCTCGGACACCGTCGACGCGCTCACCCCGAGTCGTCGTGCCAGCAACGTCGTCGTCACCGGCGCATCGGACCACTCGCCCGCGGACCAGATGACCTTGAGGTAGTCCTGCGCCACCGGCGTCAGGTCTGCGTCGGGTTCGGTCACGTGCCGACCTCCGGTCGTCGAGGGTGGGCGACTCCCCTCCCAGGTTCGGACACTAGCCTGACGGACCACGACGGACCACGACGGACCACGACGGACCACGACGGAGCCGAGCGACGGCCCCCGCCCATCGACCCGAGATCGACGACCGAAGGAGGACTCGTGAGACGCCCGACCCGACCTCTCC
>DATKTF010000490.1:0-4673 GCA_035531255.1 Cellulomonadaceae bacterium | reverse complement strand
TCCGCCCTCGAGATCGAGGACCTCGTGACCGTCCGGGACGTCACGGCCGTCGTCCAGCGCCTCGACATGGTGCGACGCATCTCCGAGGAGATCGCCGGGTACGTCATCGAGCTCGGCTCCGACGGCCGCCTGCTCTCGCTGCAGCTCGACGAGCTCACCGGCGGCGTCGACTCCGACCGCGAGCTCGTGATCCGGGACTACGTCGAGTCCGCTCGCAACAGCCGTGAGGACGCCGCAGCGGTCCAGGCGGCCCTGGGCGGCCTCGACGCGACCGAGCTGCTCGACCTCGCGCACATCGCGCAGGTGCTCGGCCTCCCCGGAGGCGGTGATGCGCTCGACGCCGCCGTCGGGCCTCGCGGGTACCGGCTCCTCTCTCGGGTCCCCCGGATCCCGCCGACGATCGTCGACCGGCTCGTCGGGCACTTCGGTGGGCTGCAGAAGCTGCTCGCCGCCGGGGTCGACGAGCTCATGGCGGTCGACGGCGTCGGCGAGCAGCGGGCTCGGGCCGTCCGCGAGGGCCTCTCGCGACTGGCGGAGTCGTCGATCCTCGAGCGCTACGTCTAGACCGCGCCGCCGGGTCGAGACCGCACCGCCGTCGTCGGGATACTCGCGGCGCCGCACGGCGCAGGTCACTTCAGCGTCATCACCAACGGCGCGCTCGTCCTGCCCGCCAACGTGGCCGTCGCCTGGTACGTGCCCGCCCGAGGGGTAGGAAGACCCGTCGGGCAGCCCACGGCCGATCGGACGCGCGCCCACGGCACCGCAGCCTCGTACGGTTGACCGGCGTCGAGCAGCAGGAGCTTGGTCGCCGTGGCGGGGTTCGCGCAGTCCGCGCTGGACCAGATCCGATCGGCACCAGAGGTCACCACGACCTGGCGCGCCGCCTCGCCCGCATCGAGCGTGCACGGCTGCGTCCCGGTGTTCGTCACGGTGACCGTGAACGTGGGGTTCACCCCCGGGCCGTACGTGGTGGCGTCGGCCGTGACGGCCAGGCCGATGGCTGAGGCGGGGCACGCCTGCGGTGTACCGCTCGCGGGTGTGGTCGCGGTCGTCGACGAGCTCGCTCTCGCGCCCGTCACCGCGCCGTCCGTCGATCGACCGATCGCGAGCCGGACGAGCACGACCACCACGGCGACCACCGCGACCAGCACAGCGACGACCACGATCCGACGCACCCAGTAGACGCGCGACGGGCGAGGACCGACCGGGTGCAGCACGTTGCTCATCACCCCTCCAGGGGTGCGTCGGAACGACCCGCCGTCGGTCGACGGCGAGCGGGCGGGGACCGGAACGCGGGCCGCGTCATCGTCACGGTAGGACGACCGGGCCGCGACCCGTGCGGGGCACGCCGTCGCGCCGCGATCCGGGAGAGGATGCCCCCATGGCGCTCGCTCCTGACGACGAGACCGGCACGGTCCTCCCGGGCGCCGACGCCCCCCACGAGGCCCTGCACGCGAGCCTGCTTGCGTGGTTCGGGTCCCATGCGCGGGACCTCCCGTGGCGCGCCGCCGACTGCAGCCCGTGGGGCGTGCTCGTCAGCGAGCTCATGCTCCAGCAGACCCCGGTCGCACGCGTCGAACCGACGTGGCGCGCCTGGATGGAACGGTGGCCGACCCCGCGCGACCTCGCGGAGGCCTCGACCGCCGACGTCCTGCGCGCGTGGGGTCGTCTCGGCTACCCGCGACGCGCGCTCCGGCTCCAGGAGTGCGCGCGAACGATCTCCCGGGAGCACGCCGGGATCGTCCCGAGCGCCGAGGACGCCCTCGTCGCACTCCCCGGGATCGGTGCGTACACCGCCGCCGCGGTCGTCGCGTTCGCGTACCGCCGCCGCTCCGTCGTCCTGGACACCAACGTCCGACGCGTGCTCGGGAGGCTGATGGACGGCACGGCGCTCCCCGCACCGACCCTGACCGTCGTCGAGCGCCGACGTGCGGCGTCCCTGGTGCCCGTCGACGACGCGCGCGCGGCCGCGTGGGCGGCGGCGTCCATGGAGCTGGGGGCGCTCGTGTGCACCGCGCGAGCCCCGCGCTGCGGCGTCTGCCCGGTCGCCGCGCTCTGCCGTTGGCGCGCCGACGGCTACCCGGACGACGAGCATGCGCACCGGCGACGTTCCCAGCCGTGGACGGGCACCGATCGTCAGGCACGGGGGCGGATCATGGCCGAGCTTCGCGCCGCGGACCATCCGGTGCCGGAGACCGAGCTGGCACGCGTCTGGCCGGACCACGAGCAACGTCTGCGCGCCCTCGACGGACTGGTCGCCGACGGGCTCCTGGTCCGAGAGAGCCGTCACGACCCCGACGGGGACCTGCCGCCGACCCTCGTGAGCCTTCCCCGCTGAGTCGAGACGCGACGGCGGCCGGCGGCACGGAGGACGACGGACGGCGTCAACCCCTCAGTCGAGCTCGAGAAGCATCCGCGTGTTGCCGAGGGTGTTCGGCTTGACGCGCGCGAGGTCGAGGAACTCCGCGACGCCGTCGTCGTGCGACCGCAGGAGCTCGGCGTACACCTCCGGCGGGACCGGGGTGCCCTCGATGACCGCGAACCCGTGCGCGGAGAAGAAGTCGACCTCGAAGGTGAGGCAGAACAGCCTGCGGAGCCCGAGCTCGCGGGCCCGGTCGATGAGCGCCGTCAGGAGCGCGTGACCGACGCCGTGCGACCGCCACGCCCGGTCGACCGCGAGGGTCCGGATCTCGGCGAGGTCCTGCCACATCACGTGCAGCGCGCCGCAGCCGATCACCTGGCCCGCGTCGTCGGACCCGGCCACGGGATCGACCGCGGCCTCGGCCACCACGAACTCCTGCACGGCCTCGTAGTACCCGACCCACTCCTTGGCCAGGAGGATGCGCTCGGTCGCGTACGGCGAGACCAGGGTGCCGATCGCGCGGACGTCGGCCGGGCGTGCGGGTCGGATGCGCAGATCACCAGGGGGCACGGCCACACGGTACGGCGATCGGGCCCCGATGCGCAGAACGGCCCGTCCCGGCCGCCCGAGCCGGTGCGGGACGATCGCGTCAGCGCGTCGCGCCGCGACCGCCGGCACCGATCCGGCTCGTCGGTCCGCTCGCTCCCGGTGCCGGCGGCCCCACGAGGACACCACCTCGCTGCCGGTTCCTGGCGAGAGGGTCGTGCACGGGCCCCGCGAGGTCGAGGAGCGCGGTAGCCGTGACCTCGTCGACCACCAGGTCCGTGACGACGTCCGCGTGCAGGGCCGCGAGGAGAGGGACGGCCTTGTTGTCCCCGGCGACCACGCAGACGCGGCGCGGGATCCGCTGCAGCTCGGCGGGTGTCGGGCCGGTCGCCCGCGCGTTCAGGGGGACGTCCTGGTAGCTCCCGTCTGCGCGCAGGAACACGGTGCAGACGTCTCCGACGACACCCTCGTCGTGGAGCATCCGGATGTCGTCCTCGTCGAGGTAACCCGCCGAGTAGACGTGGCTGGGAACCGCACCCGCGACCGCGCCGACCGAGAACAGGGCGATGTCGGCCCGGTGCTGGACCCCGAGCACGCGCTGCACCGACCGCTCCCGCCACATCGCCGCCTTGGTCTCGGGATAGTCGAAGAACGCCGGGACCGAGAATTGGTGCATAGCGGCGCCAAACGCCGACCCGAAGCTCGAGATCAGGTCTCCGGCGTACTCGATGCCGCTCGTCCGGGTGTTGGCCGCACCGTTGAGCTGGACGACCGCTGCGCCGCGGGTCGGTTTGGGCGTGAGGTGTCGACTGATCGCGGCGAGAGTGGTCCCCCAGGCGATCCCGAGAACCATGTCGGAGTCGAACCACGACGAGAGCAGCCGGGCCGACGCCATCGCGGCCTGCTCGAGGCGTTCGACCTCGTTCGCGTGATCAGGAACGGGCACGACGTACGCGTCGATGCCGAACCGTGAGGCGATCGCGCGTCCGAGTCCGGGCGCACGCGTGCTCGCGGGACGCAGCGTGATCTCGACGAGCCCGGTCTCCCGCGCGCGCTTGATCAGGCGGGACACGGTCGAGCGCGACGTGCTCAGCTGCCGGGCGATGACCTCCATCTTCATGTCCTGTAGGTAGTACATGGAGGCAGCCCGAAGGACGTCCTGCTCACGCTCAGCCATGGGCCCTCCCGAATTTGCACGTTTGTGCACTGTGGTTGCGCATCCGTTCGTCTCGTGACGACGATAGCGACTGAACCCCGAGGAGGCACACGATGACGGTGACTGGACTGACCGCACAGGCGCGGTCGAACGCCCTGGAAGCACTGCGAGCGAGCAGCACCGCAGGACGCGAGCTGGACGTACTGGTCATCGGAGGAGGGGTCACCGGGGCGGGCATCGCCCTCGACGCGATCACGCGCGGGCTGACCGTCGGCATCGTCGAGGCGCAGGACTGGGCGAGCGGCACGTCGAGCCGTTCCAGCAAGCTCGTGCACGGGGGCCTGCGTTATCTGCAGATGCTCGACTTCCACCTGGTGCGTGAGGCCCTCACCGAGCGCGACCTCCTGATCACGCGTCTGGCTCCGCACCTCGTCAAGCCGGTCTCGTTCCTCTACCCGCTCGAGCACCGCGTCTGGGAGCGGGCGTACGTCGGCGCGGGCGTCGCTCTCTACGACACGCTGGCGAGCGTCAACGGGCGTCGTCGGGCGCTGCCGATCCACCGGCACCTCACCCGCGGCGGCATGGAGAAGCTCTTCCCCGACCTCAAGC
>DATKTF010000489.1:0-4603 GCA_035531255.1 Cellulomonadaceae bacterium | reverse complement strand
CCGGACTGGGCGAAACGGGGCGGCAGCGGACCGCACGAGCCGTGGCACTGGGAGTACACCAAGGGCGTCCAGGACCTCGCGTCGCGACTCGGCTGACGAGGGCCGCCGACTCCCGCCCGCGGCGGGACCCAGGGTCCCGCCGCCGTTGTCCGCCCTCAGGCGCCGCCGGTCCGGAGTCAGAGGAGAACCGCGCCCCAGACCACCTCGTGCGTCTGTCCCGGCTCGAGCCGGACCAACCGGTCCCCGGTGCGGAAGGCGTCGGCGATGCACGTCATCGGCTCTGCCGCGACCCCGTTGCGGTTCACACCCGGGATGCCGTCGCCCGTGCAGACCTGCCAGGTGTCCATCGAGTCGTCCATCCAGACCGCGGCCGTCCGGCCGTCAGGAGCCGTGAGCCTGATCCACGACAAGCCCTCCTCGTCGCGGGTGATGTCGAGGTACGCGTCGTCCAGGGTGATGCCCGCGAGGGACCGAGCGGTGCGGAAATCGAGGTCGCCCGCCGGTTCCGTGCCCGTGGGCAGCAGTCGGTCGTCGGTCGTCACGCGGCTCGCGGCATCGAGTCGCAGCAGGCACTCGTCGACGGGAGCGCCCCCCGGTGAGAGCCACGGGTGGAAGCCCGTGCCGTACGGGGCCGCATGGTCACCGATGTTGGTGGTCGCGAGGTGGACGTGCAGGCCGGCGACCGAGAGCGTGTAGGTGATCACGCTGCGCAGCTGGAACGGGTAGCCCTTGATCGGCACGAGGTCCAGACCGAGCGTCACGCTGTCGGGTCGCTCCGCGACGCCCGGGACGGGTGTCCACCGTTCCCAGGCCGACAGTCCGTGCAGCGCGGTGCGGCGCTCGGGCTCGGTGAGAGGGACCTGGTACGTCGATCCGTCCCAGTCGTACTGCCCGTCGCGGAGGCGGTTCGGCCACGGGACCAGGACGGCGCCATGGCTCGCCGGCGGGAGGTTCCCGACGTCGAACGGCACGATCACGTCGCGGTCCCCGACGGCGTACTGCCGCAGTGAGGCACCCACCTCCGTGACGGTGGCTCGCTGGTCGTCGTGGACGAGGTGGTACTGGGCTCCGGTCGGAGGGGGCGTGGTCACGCACCTACCGTACTGGGATCGGCAGTGTGGTCGGACGCCCTCGACGCGACCGCGGCGTCGGGTCGGGAGCGGGACCGTGCGGGCGACCACGTCGGGTGCGTACGGGCGACCCAAGGGTGTCTCTAGGTGACGACTGTGTCGTTCCTGTGGACAAACGCCTGCGCGACGTCCGCTATGTCCCCTAATGTCGGTTCCCGGTCACGGGAGACGAACCTTGGGGGGTGCATGGACAGCACGGCGATGCTCGAGTCCGAGGTGCGCGAGCTGATCCGGCGCCGGGGGCTCGACCCCGTCCGCGATCGCGGCGGTGTGCGGACCCTCGTGCACGACGTCGTCGCGGACTACGACGAACGCTCGGCGCTCGGCGCGGTCCCACCCCTGGTCGACGCCGCCGGCGTCGTCAAGGACCTCGTCGACGCCGTGGCCGGTCTCGGTCCTCTCCAGCGCTACCTCGACGACGAGGAGGTCGAGGAGATCTGGATCAACGGACCCGCCAAGGTCTTCGTGGCACGACACGGCGAGGCCGAGCTGACGACCACGCTCCTCACCGATGGGCAGGTGCGCGACCTCGTCGAGCAGATGCTCAAGTCGTCGGGACGTCGGCTCGACCTGTCGAGCCCGTTCGTGGACGCCTCCCTGCCGGACGGTGAGCGGTTGCACGTGGTGATCCCGGACGTCACCCGCCGCCACTGGGCGGTCAACATCCGCAAGTACGTGGTGCGGGCCCACCATCTCGACGACCTCGTCACGCTCGGCTCGTTGACGCCGCATGCCGCGCGGTTCCTCGGGACCGCCGTGGTCGCCGGCCTCAACATCCTTGTCGCCGGTTCAACCCAGTCTGGAAAGACCACGCTTCTCAACGCCCTTGCCGGGTCCATCCCGGCCCGGGAGCGGATCGTCAGCTGTGAGGAGGTGTTCGAGCTCCGTCTCGCGCACCGGGACGTGGTCGCACTCCAGTGTCGTCAGCCCAGCCTCGAGGGCACCGGTGAGATCCCGCTCAGGCGACTCGTCAAGGAGGCGCTGCGCATGCGCCCGAGCCGCATCCTGATCGGCGAGGTGCGCGAGGCAGAGGCGCTCGATCTTCTGGTCGCTCTGAATGCCGGCGTGCCGGGGATGTGCACGCTGCATGCCAACAGCGCACGCGAGGCGCTCACCAAGATGTGCACGCTTCCGCTCCTGGCGGGGGAGAACGTCTCGGACAGGTTCGTCGTGCCGACCGTTGCCTCGGCGATCGACGTCGTGGTCCATCTGGACCTCGACCGGCACGGCAGCCGACGGGTCCGCGAGATCGTGGGAGTGCCCGGGCGCGTCGAGGGCGGTGTCGTGGAGACGTCCGACCTGTTCCACCGTCGGGACGGCGCGCTGGTCCGAGGGGACGGGTACCCGCCGCACGCCGAGCGGTTCGACGCGATCGGGGTCGATCTGGCTGCGCTCCTGCGTGGGGAACGGTAGGTCGCACGATGGGAGCCTTCGTCGGACTTCTGCTCGGGGCGGGAGCGTTCGCACTGTGGTGGTCATGCTGGCCCGCGACGCCGCACCGCCGCGCTCGGGGCTCGCGGTGGTCGGACCGCACGGCGGACGTCCTGATCCAGGCAGGTGTGGTCGGGGTGACCCCGGCCGGGCTCGTCGGCACCTCGGCGGCGGCCGGCCTCGTCAGCGGAGTCGCCACGCTCGGGGCGACGCGATCGCCCGCGATCGCGACGTGCTTCGGGTTGATGGCCGCGACGGCACCGTTGAGCCTCGTCCGCTCGCGCGCTCGCCGTCGCCGTCATCTGCTTCGTGAGGTGTGGCCTGAGGTGGTCGACCACCTCGCGTCGGGGGTGCGCGCGGGGCTCGCGCTGCCCGAGGCCGTGGCTCAGCTCGCCGACCGAGGCCCGCTCCCGGTCCGCGACCAGTTCCGCGCATTCGCCGAGGACTACCGAGCTACGGGCCGGTTCGGCGACTGTCTCGACGCTCTCAAGACCCGTCTCGCCGACCCGGTGGGCGATCGCCTCGTCGAGGCGCTCAGGATCACGCGCGACGTCGGAGGCACGGACCTCGGCCGTCTGCTGCGCACCCTTGCGCTCTTCCTGCGCGAGGACGCGCGCACCCGAGGCGAGCTCGAGGCGCGCCAGAGCTGGACGGTCAACGCCGCGCGCCTCGCCGTCGCGGCTCCCTGGATCGTCCTGGCGTTGATCGGGACCCGACCGGAGGCCGCCGAGGCGTACAACACCGTTGCCGGGGCCGTCGTGCTGGCGACCGGAGCGTGCGGAAGCGTGATCGCCTACCGTCTGATGGTCCGACTCGGCCGGCTGCCCGACGACCCCCGGGTGCTGCGTTGAGCCCGCAGGCATCCGGAGCGATCGTCGGTGCCCTCGGGGGGATCGGCCTCGTGCTCGTCTGGTGGCGCACAGCGGCTCGTCGGATCACGCTCGACGAACGTCTGGCACCGTACCTCCGAGTCCAGCCGCGGGGGTCGCGGCTGTTGCGGCTGCCTGCCGTTCACACGCCGTTCCCGACCGTCGAGAGACTGGTCGCCCCGGTCATGTCCGACGCGCTTCGGCTCGTCGCCCGGTTCGGCTCGCCGAGCGCGGAGCTGCGTCGTCGGCTCGAGCATGCGGGTCGCCGGGAGTCCGTCGAGGAGTTCCGCGCCAGCCAGGTCGTCTGGGGTGTCGTCGGTTTGGCCGTGGGGCTCCTGCTCGCGCTCGTCGTCGCCGCGGCCCGGGGAACGTCGCCGGTCGCGCTCCTCGGACTTGTCGGGGTCTGCGGTGCGACGGCAGTGCTGGTACGGGATCACCTGCTGACCCGCGAGGTCCACCGACGAGAGGCGAGGATCGTCGCCGAGCTGCCGACCGTCGCTGAGCTTCTCGCGCTCGCCGTCGGCGCCGGCGAGGGGCCCGTGGCTGCTCTTGAGAGGGTTGTCGCGACGACTCGTGGCGAGATGGCAGGTGAGCTGTCCCGGACACTCGCGGATGCACGGTCGGGCACACCGCTGACGGCGGCGCTCGAGGGCCTCGCCGATCGCACCGAGGCCGCCGCCTTGACCCGCTTCGCCGAAGGGGTCGCGATCGCGGTGGAGCGCGGGACACCGCTGGCGGACGTGCTGAGGGCTCAAGCCCAGGACGCGCGAGAGGCTGCCCGGAGGGCGCTGATGGAGACCGGCGGGCGCAAGGAGGTGGCGATGATGGTCCCGGTTGTCTTCTTGATCCTCCCGGTCACCGTCGTGTTCGCCGTGTTCCCGAGTCTGGCGGTCCTGAGCCTGCGCGCGTAGTACGACGGGCGCCCTGAGAGCGACTCGGGGCTCACGAAGAGGAAGAGGAGGTCACACGATGGCATGGAGCGGCGACGCAAGGTGTCGCGAGGACAGCGGGATGCCGGTGCGTCGCTGCGCGGGCTCGGTCCCGTTCCGGCGACGCCCCGACCGAGCGCCGAGATCGCGAGGTGGCGCCGCGCAGGCGCGCGCGGCGCAGGTCCTGGGGGAGTCCGAGCGGGGTGACGTCCCTGGGTGGGTCCTGGTGACGCTGATGACGGCG
>DATKTF010000488.1:0-4141 GCA_035531255.1 Cellulomonadaceae bacterium | reverse complement strand
GTCGCACGACGGCCAGGATCATCGCGTCCATGTCCTTCATGTCGACGGCGCCGCGCCCCCAGATCAGACCGTCGCGCTCCTCCCCGGAGAACGGGTCGACCGTCCAGTCCGCCGCCTGCGCGGGGACGACGTCCAGGTGTCCGTGGAGCACGAGCGCGGGGCGGGTGGTGTCGATCCCGGGCAGCCGCAGCACCACGTTGGCGCGTCTTCGGGCGGACTCGTACAGCTCGGGGTCGAGGCCGACCTCGGTCAGGAGGCCCATCACGTGCTCGGCGGCTGCCCGCTCCCCCGGTCCCGACCCGTCCCCGTAGTTGGACGTGTCGAAGCGGATCAGCTCCTGGCAGATCCGCACGACCTCGTCCTGCGCCGTCGGCGCGACGACGGGCTCGTCACGGCCGTCGGAGGTCAGCTGATCGGCACGTGAGGGCATGGCTTCACGGTAGCAACTCCGCGTCCGGCGCCCCCGGGCTCGACAGTCCCAGCCGGTCGAGGAGCGGACCGATGTCCGGGTCACGTCCGTGCAGGTCGCGGAAGGTGTGCCGGGGGTCGACCGACCCGCCCCGCGACAGGACGGTCCGCCGGAACGTCTCGCCGTTCTCGCGGGTGCGGCCTCCGTTCCGGCGGAACCATGCGGCAGTGTCGGCGTCGAGGACCTCGGACCACAGGTACGAGTAGTACGCCGCGGCGTACCCGCCGGCGAACACGTGGGTGAAGTACGTGGAGCGGTATCGGGGCGGGACGGTCGGTAGCGCGACACCGGCGCGGGAGAGCGCCTGCTCCTCGAAGCCGGCGACGTCGTCGGGTGCCGAGGGGACCTCGTCCGGTCCGAGCCGGTGCCACGCCTGGTCCAGGTGGACGGCGGCGAGGTGCTCGGTGGTCGTGAACCCCGCGTCGTGCACCTGGGAGGACACCAGAGCGTCGACCATCGCGTCCGGCATCGGTTCACCCGTGACGTGGTGCACGGCGTACGAGCGCAGCAGCGCGGGGTCGCGGACCCACATCTCGTTCACCTGTGACGGGAACTCCACGAGGTCACGGGGCACGTTCGTTCCCGCCTGGGACGGGTACCGCACGTCGGACAGCAGGGCGTGCAGCGCGTGACCGAACTCGTGGAACAGCGTCTCGACCTCGTCGATGGTCAGCAACGTCGGCTCACCGTCGCGAGGCCGTGCGATGTTGAGGGTGTTGACCACCACCGGGCGGGTGCCGAGCAGGTGGCTCTGGTCCACGAGGCTGTCCATCCACGCACCCCCACGCTTGGCGTCGCGGGCGTAGAGGTCGGCGAGGAAGAGACCGATCCCGGACCCCTCCGCGGAGCGGACCTCGTAGACACGCACGTCCGGGTGGTAGCCGACGAGGTCGGTGCGGCGCCGGACCGTCAACCCGTACAGGTCGCCCGCCGCACGGAACACACCGTCGTGCAGCACCCTGTCGAGCTCGAGGTAGGGCCGGAGCCGGAGGTCGTCGACCTCGAACCTCGCGGACCGGTCGCGCTCCGCGTAGTACGTCCAGTCCCACGCCTCGAAGGTCGCGGTCGGGACGTCAGCAGCCAGAGCAGCCGCCCGGACCGTCGCGTCGACGCGAGCGTGGTCGACGGCACGCGCCGTGAGTCGCGCGAGCATCTCCTGAACGGCTTCGACCGAGCCCGCGGTCCCCTCGTCTGCCACGTAGGCGGCGTGGTGCGGGAACCCGAGCAGTCGGGCACGCTCGGCGCGCGCCCGCACGAGCGCGAGCAGCGTCGGGCGTGTGTCGTGGCCACCGGTCGGGCCGGGAACGCCCGAGCCACGCGAGACCGACGCGCGGTGCACACGCTCCCGAAGGGGCCGGTGATCGAGGAGGGCGACGACCGGCTGCTGCGTCGGCAGGCGGAGGTCGAGCAGGTACGCCCCGCCGTGCCCGTGCTGCTCTGCCGCCAGCGCGGCCGACTCGACCACGTCGGTCGGAAGCCCGGCGAGCTCGGCACGATCGTGGACCAGCACGGCACCCGCGTTGCCCGCCGCGAGGACCTCGCGCCCGAACGTCGCCTCCAGCACCGAGATCTCCTGGTTCAGGGCACGGAGACGGTCCTGCGCGTCCGGGGCCAGCCGAGCGCCGGCGCGCGTCGCGTCGCGTCGACGCGTGTGCAGCAGCCAGGCTGCGTCCGGGGCGAGCTCGACGGTGCCGTCGTCCACGGCGCCCTGGAGCGCGTCGAGCCGGCCGAGCAGTCGGAGGTCCAGCCCGATCGCGTCCTCGTGCGCGGCGAGCAGCGGCGCGACCTCCTCCTCGATCGCGTCCAGCCCGGCGGTCGCGTCGGCTCCGTGCTGGGTGAAGAACACGGTCGCCGTGCGCCGCAGGAGCTCTCCGGCGCGCTCGAGCGCATCCAGGGTGTTCTCGGCCGTGGGAGCAGCCGGATCGGCGACGATCGCCTTGATCTCGGCGCGCTCCTGCGCCATCCCTTCGTCGAACGCCGGGCGGAAGTGCTCCTCGCGCACCGCGCCGAAGTCCGGCAGTCCGTAGGGCAGGGCCGACGCGGCCGCGAAGGGGTTCTGCGGGTCGAGTCCCGTGTCGCTCACGGTGCCATCATGCCCAGACGGACGACCGTCAGCGAGCGGCGCCGGAGCTGCTGCATTCGGCGAACGTGCTGTGCCGACGCCCGTACGTGAGGTAGATCACGAGACCGATCGCCGTCCAGGCGAGGAACCACAGCCAGGTCTCCACCGGCAGGTCGAGCATCAACCAGCCGCACGCCAGCATGCCGAGCACCGGGACGACCGGGACCCCAGCGGTACGGAACGCACGCGGCAGGTCGGGCCAGGTGCGACGAAGCACGAGCACCCCGAGGCACTCGACGACGAATGCGACCAGCGTCCCGATGCTGACGAGCTCGGACAGCGCGTCGAGAGGGACGAACCCCGCCAGCGCCGCCACCGCGACCGCGATCACCGCGATGTCGAGCCACGGGGTTCCGACGCGGGGGTGCACGCGCGCGAGACGGCTCGGCAGGAGTCGGTCGCGCGACATCGCGAACAGCACGCGCGACTGCCCGAGGATGAGCACGAGGATCGCCGAGGTGATGCCGGCGACGGCACCGAGCGAGATCACCGTCGACGCCCAGGTCACCCCCACCGTGTCGAAGGGCCTCGGCGAGCGGCGCGGCGGTGTCGAGCCGGCCGTAGGGCACCATCCCGGTGATCATGGCGGACACCGTCATGTAGAGCACCGTGCAGATCGCGAGCGAGCGCAGGATCCCGCGCGGAACGTCGCGTTGCGGCGAGACGGTCTCCTCGGCGGTGGTCGCGGCGACGTCGAACCCGATGTACGCGAAGCAGACGACCGAAGCCCCCGCGACGATCCCGAACCACCCGAACGACGTCGGCTCGAGCCCGAGGACGACCTGCACGATCGGGTCGCTGAGCGTGCTGCCGGGAGCACCACCGGCCGCACCCGGCTGGCTCGCCGGAATGAACGGGTGGTAGCGCGCGGTCCGCACGTAGGCCGGACCGACCACGATCACCAGGAGAACGACGCCGATCGTGATCGCGACGAGGATGCCGGTGGGCCGCTCGAGGCCGTGGACCCGCGGACGAGGCCCGCCGCGAGCACCAGCACGACGGCGATCGCCACGATGTCGGGACGTGCGTGGTCGCCCGCGAGCCAGCTCGGCAGGTCGAGAATCGACCGGAGGTAGTCGGACCACCCGCGCGCCACGACGGCCGCCCGGAGCACGAGCCCGAGAAGCAGGCCCCAGCCGATGATCCACGCGACGACCTCGCCGAGGTTCGCCTACGCGAACGTGTAGGCGCTGCCGGCGACGGGGACCGTGGACGCCCGGCGGGGCCGGACCGCCAGAGGTCCGGCCCCGCCGGGCGCCATGAGGTGACCGTGATCACACTGTCGGGGTGACGCGTACGACCGCGAGCTCAGGCGAGCACGACCGCGACCGGGACGTGGTCGTAGCCGTGCGCCGCGGCGACGGCCTCGTTGTGCAGCGTGCCGGCGTGCGTCGTCAGACCACCGGCGAGCGAGGCGTCGGCCCGGAGCGCGGCCTCCCACCCGAGGTCGGCGAGAGCTGTCAGGTACGGGAGCGTGGCGTTGGTCAGCGCCCAGGTCGAGGTCACCGGCACGGCGCCGGGCATGTTCGCGACGCAGTAGAAGACCGAGC
>DATKTF010000487.1:0-4437 GCA_035531255.1 Cellulomonadaceae bacterium | reverse complement strand
GCCGACGGGTGGGAGCTCGTGCAGGTCGTTCAGGGTCCCGATGCCGGGCTCGTGGCGTACCTCAAGCGTCCGACCTCCGGCACGTCCGAGGGCTCACGATGAATCGCACCGCGCTGCTCGCGCGGCTGGCCGAGCTCGGCCTCGCGTTACCCCCGGTCGCTGCGCCGGTGGCGGCGTACGTCCCCGCGGTGCGGTCCGGTGACCACGTGTACACGTCCGGACAGCTGCCGTTCGTCGCTGGTGAGCTTCCGACGGTCGGCAAGGTCGGCACCGGTGCCGGACTCGTGGAGCCGGGCGTGGCGAAGGAGCTCGCCCGCACCGCGGTCCTGAACGCACTCGCCGCGGTCCTGTCGGTCGTCGACGACGACGCGAGCCTTCGCGTGATCAAGGTGGTCGGATTCGTCGCAAGCGCCCCCGGCTTCACCGGTCAGCCGGGCGTGGTGAACGGTGCGAGCGAGCTCCTCGGCGAGCTCCTGGGCGATGCGGGCGTGCACGCCAGGAGCGCCGTGGGCGTCGCCGTCCTCCCGCTCGACTCTCCCGTGGAGATCGAGCTCGTCGTCGAGATCGCCCGCGCCTGACCCGCCTCCGGTCCCTCCTCGCGAGATCGTGACCGTCCGCAGAGCTCGGCGGGCGTGACCTGCGACGGCGGCGGCTGTCCGACCCGTTCGCCGGACACGTGGTCTGGCGCGGTCGTGCGGGAAGGGCCGGGTCAGCGGGCCCGGCGTTCGAGGCGCGGGAGGTCGAGGAGGACGACGGCGCGGCCTTCGCGGCGAACCCAACCGCGGGCGGCGAAGTCCGCGAGCGCCTTGTTGACCGTCTCACGGGACGCGCCGACGAGCTGCGCGAGCTCCTCCTGCGTGAGGTCGTGTGCGACCCGGAGGCCGTCGTCGACCTGCTCGCCGAAGCGCGTCGAGAGATCGAGGAGCGCCTTGGCGACCCGGCCGGGGACGTCGGAGAAGACGAGATCGGCCAACGTCTCGTTGGTGCGGCGGAGTCGGTGACCGAGAGCCTGGAGCAGGTGGATCGCGACCTTCGGGTGGTCGGCGAGCCACGCGTTCAGCTCGGCGTGGTCGAGCTCGAGCACGACGGCGTCGGCGACGACCGTCGCGGAGGCGGTCCGCGGGCCCGGGTCGAACAGGGAGAGCTCGCCGAACATCTCGCCCGGGCCGATCACCGCGAGGAGGTTCTCGCGGCCGTCGGTCGAACGCCGCCCGAGCTTGATCTTCCCGCTGGCGATCACGTAGAGCCGGTCGCCGGGGTCCCCCTCGTGGAAGATCGCCGTGCCACGCGTGAACTCCAGGGGCGTCATCGACTCGAGAAGGGCGCGCGACGCCTCGGGCTCCATGTGGGAGAACAGAGGAGCTGAGAGCACGACGGTGTCGTCCACGATGTCCTTCACCGACCTTCTCTACCTCGTGCGCGACGTCTGGGGATCGGGCCCAGTCTGCCGCATCAGGCCGTCACGTGAGCACTCTGCAGCTCGGGCAGGTCGAGGGCGGACGCCGGGTGGAGCGAGAGGCGCGCGATGAATTCCTCGGTCGCGTGCTCGAGCGCGGTCGCCACGCACTCCTGGTACACGCCCAGGCGTCTGTCGAGGTCGCGCAGCAGGTCCAGCCGGTCGAGCTCGCCGATCGGCAGCCCGCTGCGCAGCGCGGTCTCGAGCTCTGCCTGCATCGGCAGGACGTTCTGGACGTCGACACCCAGATAGGGGAGCGGGTCCTGGCCGAGCGGCTCGGGCAGGGTTGCGGCGGCGACGGCGACCTCGATGCGCGACCGCACCAGCAGGCGCCACCGGTTGACCCGGAGCAGCTCGATCCTGAGATCGCGGCGCGAGTGCCGAAGCGCCCGCAGGCCGGGCACCGGTTCACGCGAGACGCGCTCCGGCCCCGCCGCCGCTGTGGGCTCCACCGTGCTCCCTCGTCATGCTCGTGCTCGCCGTGCTCGTCACGTCGATTCCGTCCACCACTTCTCGACCCGATCTCGGGCGCACTTGAGCCTCGCGGGTGCAGGTGGCGCCAGGATCACCCGTGCGGACCAGGCACGACGCATCGGACGTACGCTTCCGGTGTGACCTCGACCACTGCGCCGCTTGCTGCCAGGGAGTCCCACCTCGCCCTCGTCAGGCGGGCGCGGCGGATCAACCGAGCCCTTGCCGACCGGTACCCCGAGGCGGCGTGCGAGCTCGACTTCAGCTCTCCGCTCGAGCTGCTGGTCGCGACCGTGCTCTCGGCCCAGTGCACCGACAAGCGCGTGAACATGGTCACCCCCGAGCTGTTCGACCGCTACCCGGACGCCTGGGCCTACGCGGGGGCGGATCGTGCCGAGCTGCAGGACCTGATCCGGTCCACGGGCTTCTTCCGGGCCAAGGCCGAGTCGCTCATGGGGATCGGTCGGGACCTGGTCGAGCGCTTCGACGGGCGGGTGCCGGGTCGTCTCGACGACCTCGTGACGCTTCCCGGCGTCGGGCGCAAGACGGCCAACGTCGTGCTGGGCAACGCGTTCGAGACGCCGGGGATCACGGTCGACACGCACGTCGGACGCCTGGCGCGGCGCCTGGGGTGGACCACGAGCGAGGACCCGGTCCGGGTCGAGCAGGACATCGCGGAGCTGGTCGAGAAGCGGGAGTGGACCCTGCTGTCGCACCGGCTGATCTTCCACGGGCGGCGGGTGTGCTTCGCCCGTCGTCCGGCCTGCGGTGCGTGCGCGATCGCCGCCGACTGTCCCGCGTTCGGGATCGGCGAGGTCGACCCGGCGCGGGCCGCGGCCCTCGTCAAGGACTGACCGAGCCTGACCCGGCCCGGCCGACCCGCGAGGTCGCAGGCGGTCAGAACCTCGGTCGCGGTCAGGCGGCGAGCGGTGCCACCCCGGCGAGCCAGTCGAGCAGGATGACGCCGACGGCGTCCGGAGCCTCTTCGGGAACGAAGTGCCCGGCGCCGGGCACGAGCTCGTACCGGTAGCCGGAGCCGACGAGCGAGGCCGGGGTCGGCGCGGTCGCGGCCGGCCTGCAGCGGTCCTCGGCCCCGTGCACCTGGAGCACTGGTACCGGGACCGGGGTGCGCAGGCGCGCCAGATATCGTCGTCCGTCGGTGCGCGGAGTCGACCGGACGAGCCACCGCAGTCTCTCCATCGCACTGTGGGCGGCGAACGGCACCTGTGCGGCCACCCGGTAGGTCTCGGCGGCGTCGGCCGTCAGCCAGCCGTCGGCGCCCCACTCCCGCAGCAGGCGTGGGACGAGGTCGGTGCGCGTCATCGACCGCTCCGGAAGCGTCGGCAGCTGGAAGTACGCGAGGTGGCGCAGCGCGGTCGGCGTCAGTGCCGCGCGTCCGAGCGCGCGCGCGTGCACGGGGTGCGGCATCGCGATCGACCCGACGGCCGCCGTGACCAGCGGTTCGAGCGCGGGCATCGCCCAGGCGACGGATCCGCCGACGCCGTGCCCGACGATGACGGCCCGATCGACCCCGAGCGACCGCACGAGGCCGGCGACGTCGCGACACAGCGTCGGCACGTCGTACCCGATCGGGGGCTTGTCCGAGGCGCCCGTGCCGCGCAGATCCATCGCCGCGACCCGGTACCCCGCGTCCGCCAAGGTCACGATCTGGTGGCGCCACGCCCACCAGAACTCGGGGAACCCGTGCAGCAGGACGACGAGAGGGACGTCGCGGTCGTCCGGCCCGGCGACGGCGACGTGGAATCGCGCCCCGTTGGCCGGGACGAACTGGTGTCGCCACGGGCCCTCGATCAGGACGGTGGTCGAGTCGACGCTCACGCGGGCGAACCTACCCCGTTCCGTGCTCGCAGGGTGCACGGGCGGCATCGAGTGCGACCCACGCGGGCGGTCACCGGGCGACGGTCTCCCGGGGCGTCCCGGAGTCCCCTGTCGTGGTCGACGTCGAGGTCGTGGCGCCCACCCCGGGAGATGCATCCCCGTCGGTGGCGTGGCCGCTGTCGAGCGCGGACCGGCGATCCTTCGGCATGTCGAACCGGTACCCGACGTTGCGGACGGTACCGATGAGCTGCTCGTGCTCCGGACCGAGCTTCGCGCGGAGGCGTCGCACGTGGACGTCGACGGTCCGGGTGCCTCCGTAGTAGTCGTAGCCCCAGACCTCCTGGAGCAGCTGCGCCCGGGTGAACACCCGACCCGGGTGCTGCACGAGGTACTTGAGCAGCTCGAACTCCTTGTAGGTGAGGTCGAGGTGACGCCCCCGCAGCCGTGCGGAGTACCCGCTCGCGTCGATCGTGAGCTCGCCGGCGGAGATCTCCTCGGGTGCCGAGTCGACCGTCGGGGTAGCGAAACGTTCGATGACGAGCCGGATCCGGGTCTCGACCTCGGCCGGGCCTGCGTTCGCGAGGACGAGGTCGTCGACGCCCCACTCGGCGGTGAGGACCGTCAGTCCGCCCTCGGTGAGGATCAGGATGACCGGGACGGTCAGGCCGGTC
>DATKTF010000486.1:0-3621 GCA_035531255.1 Cellulomonadaceae bacterium | reverse complement strand
GTGATCAGTCGCGGGCAAGCGCGAGGAGCGCCGCCCCCCGGCGCCCGGTCGGACCACGGGCGCGCCGCGGCTCGGCGCGCGCCGTCCTCCGCTAGACGCGTCCCACGAGATCCACGAGTGCGCCGTCTCGAGCGAAGACCGGAATCTCGTCGATGGGCGCCCGCACCCTGATCGTCTGTCCGCCGTCGTGGACCTCACCCGTCAGCAGGTGCGTCCATCGCGCCCCTACGGGCAGGTAGACGCCGCGCGAGGTCGCGCCGGGGCTGACGACCGGAGCGACGAGCAGGTCCGGCCCGAGCAGGTACTCGTCAGTGGCGTGCCAGCTCGCGGAGTCGTGCGGGAACTCGTGGAACAGGCCCCGCATGACCGGCTGCCCATCGGTGTGAGCTTCGCTCATCACCGTCCGAAGGTACGGGCGCAACGCCTCGCGGAGGTGGACGTAACGGACCAGGATCCGGTAGACCTCCTCGCCGTAGCTCCACAGCTCGTTCGGCGCGCCGCTGCGCAGACGTTCGGTCCCGTCGGCCGCGTGCACCGGCTCGTAGGGCAGTCGGTCGCCGTGCATGCGCATCACGGGGCTGAACGCCCCGAACTGGAACCAGCGGACGAGCAGGTCGTGGAAGTCCGGGTCGGTGGTGTCGCCGCCGTGGAAGCCCCCGATGTCGGTCGTGAACCACGGGATTCCCGCGACCCCCATGTGGATCCCTGCCGTGATCTGTCGCCGCAGGTCCGTCCACGTCGAGTGGATGTCCCCGGACCACACGAGGGCCCCATAGCGCTGGCTCCCCGCCCACGCGCAGCGCACCAGGTTGACCACGTCGTGCTGACCGGCGGCGACCTGACCCTCGTAGAACCCTCGCGCGAACGCCTGCGGGTACAGGTTGCCGACCTGGAGGGCTGGCCCTGCGTGGTATCGATAGTTGTCGTAGTCGTACACGCCGTACTCGGGTTCGGCCTCGTCGAGCCAGAACGCCTTGACACCCAGGTCGTGGTAGCTCTTCCTGCAGAGGTCCCAGACGACCTCACGGGTCTCCGGGTTGGTGGGGTCGATGAACACGCTGGGCCCCTGGAAGCCCATGTGGATGTTCATCCCACGCTCGGCGCGCACCAGGCAGTTGCGGCTCTTGAGCTCGGCGAAGTTCTCCGAGTCGAGCGACACCTGCGGCCACACCGAGACCATGAGCTCGACGCCGAGCTCGTTCAGCTCGTCGACCATCGCGCGCGGGTCTGGCCAGAACTCCTCGTCGAAGCGGAAGTCACCCATCTGCGGCCAGTGGAAGAAGTCCGCGACGATCACGTCCAGCGGGAGGCCGCGCCGTTTGTGCTCCCGGGCGACCTCGAGCAGCTGCTGCTGGTTCCAGTAGCGCAGCTTGCACTGCCAGTACCCGAGCCCGTACTCCGGCATCCTCGGCGCGTGGCCGGTGGCCCGCGCATAGGCGGCGGTGATGAGCGCCGGGGTCTCACCGGCGGTGATCCAGTAGTCGAGCTGGCGGCACGACTCGGCGGTCCACTCGGTGCGGTTGGTCGAGAACGTCGCCCGCCCGATGGCCGGGTTGTGCCAGAAGAACCCGTAGCCCGCGCTGGACAGCACGAACGGCACGCTCACCTGGGAGTTGCGGTGCGCGAGCTCGAACGTGCTGCCCTTGAGGTCGAGGATCTCCTGCTGGTACTGCCCCATCCCGGAGAGCTTCTCCCCCGGGTTCGGCTCGAAGGACGCCGTCACCTGGTGGTCGCCGCCGACGATCGGCCGGTAGCTGCGGGCCCGGAGCTTGAGCGACCCACCCGGGCTCAGCTCGCGCAGCAGCACGCGCCCGGCAGCGTCACGGAACTCCAGCGCGCACCCGGACACCTCGAAACCGACCTGGTCGTCCCAGCCCGTCCGCACCTGCATGACAACCGTCAGGGCGCCGTTCGTCAGCGTCGCGACATCCCCGTCCACCCGGATCTGCGGCCGCGTCGGAGCCGGTTCGAGCAACGCGAAGTCGGCCTCCACGACGTCGGAGCCGAACGCGCCGCGTACCCGCACCGAGTCCTGACCCCATGCCTGCACGACGAGGGTCTCTCCCTCCCCGCGCCACACGATCCGGTCCGCGACGGTGTCAAACGTGTTCATCACAGGTGTCCTCATGGCAGTAGAGCGGAGGCGCCGGTCGTCGAGCGCCGGGGATCTGGTCGCACGTCGCCTAGTCCTTGACCGAGCCGGCGGTGACGCCCGCTGCGACGTACTTCTGGGCGAGCACGAGCAGGAGTGCGGTGGGGATCGACGCCACCACGGCGGTGGCCATCATCGGACCCCACTCCTGGTTCTGGGCGCCGATGTAGTCGTAGATGCCCATCGTGATGGGGCGCAGACTCCCCCCGTCCCGGTCCAACGTGGAGGCGAAGAGGAAGTCCGACCAGGCCCACAGGAAGGCGAACAGGGCGACGGTGATCGTCGAGTTCCGCGAGACGGGCAGGACGATGGACCTGAAGGTGCGCCAGTGCGAGGCGCCGTCGAGCTGCGCGGCCTGCAGCAGGGCAACCGGGATCCCTCTCATGAACGCGGTGAAGAGCATCACCGCGAACGGCACCGCGATCGTCGAGTCGGCGACGATGAGGCCGGGGACGGTGTCCAGGATCCCGAGGTTCGAGTAGATCGAGTAGAAGCCCAGGGACATGACGACCGCCGGCACCATCTGCGCCACGATCAGCGCGAAGTTCAGGACGCGGCCTCCTGGGACCTTCAGCCGGGCGAGACCGTAGCCGGCCGGGGCGGCGATGGCCACGGTGAGCGCGACGGTCCCCAGCCCGACGACCAGGCTCGTGCCCAGGAAGGGCAGCTGGTCGTGCAGGACGACCTGGTAGTGGTCGGTCGTGAAGTCCAGGGGCAGGAGCTTCCCGAGTCGGATCGACTCACGCCGCGTGAAGGAGACGTTCACCATCCAGTAGACGGGGAACAGCATGATCGCGGTCAGGATGATCGCGAGGGTCGTCTTCCACCAGGTGCGGGTCATGTCAGTCCTCCTGCCGATGCTGCACCGCGATGTAGACGAGCCCGAAGGCCAGCGCGACCACGAGCAGGATGCTGCCGACCGCGGAGGCCTCGGAGTACTTGATGACCGCCGACGTGCCCTTGCCGAAGGCCATCCCGTAGGACCATGTCGCGAGGGTCTGCGACGTCCCGGTGCCCATCGTCATGATCCAGATGATGTCGACGACCTTGAGCGTGTAGACCATGCCCAGCAGCAGGGTGATCAACGAGACCGGGCGCAGGAGTGGCAGCGTGATCGACCAGAACTGCCGCCACCTGCCGGCGCCGTCGATCGCCGCGGCCTCGTACAGCTCGCCCGGGATGTTCTGCAACCCCGAGTAGAGGATGACGAGGTTGAACGGGATCCCGAGCCAGATGTTGGCGATCGTGACCGACATCAAGGCGTGCTGCGAGTTCAGCCACCAGACCGAGTCCACGCCGAACACGCCGAGGAGCGCGTTGAGGACCCCGGTGTCCGGGTTCATCATCCACTGCCACGTCGTGCCGGAGACGATGACCGGGAGCAGCCACGGCACCAGGAACAGCGCCCGCAACGTCGCCGACAGCCGGAAGCTGCGCTGGAAGAACACCGCGAGTGCCAGTCCGATCGT
>DATKTF010000485.1:0-4292 GCA_035531255.1 Cellulomonadaceae bacterium | reverse complement strand
GGGCTGCTCTGACGATCGGCCAGGAGGCGCTCGAGGAGGCGGAGGCGATCCTCACGTCCGTGGAGCCGCTGGTCTACGCGACCGGCGATCCCGACTACCACGGCATCATGCAGGCCGACATCGCATTCCACCGCGTCGTCGCGCGCGCGTCGGAGAACCCGGCGCTCGAGGCGCTCATCGAGGCGCTCGCGCCTCGCACGATCCAGGGGCGCATGTGGCGGGCGATGAACGAAGAGGGCGCCGTGCACGCCACGCACGACGAGCACCGCGCGATACTCCGCGCGCTGAGCGCTCACGACCCGGACAGCTCCCGACTGCGCATGGCCGTCCACCTCCTCGCGGTCCAGGACTCGATGCGCGATCACCCGACCGCGGCCGCCACGTCCGCGCGCGATTCGGCCCAGTAGGTCCCGTCGGGGAAGCAGTACTCCGCGAGCGTGGACTCGAACATCTCGGCGCTGTAGCCGGGCCGGGTCGGCAGGACATAGGCGCCGTTCTCGACGACGCACGGATCGACGAAGTGCTCGTGCAGGTGGTCGACATACTCCGTCGCCCGGTTCTCGAGCGTGCCGGAGATCGCGACATAGTCGAAGATCGACAGGTGCTGGACGAGCTCGCAGAGTCCGACACCCCCGGCGTGCGGGCACACCGGCACGCCGAACTTCTTCGCCATGAGGAAGACGGCGAGGATCTCGTTGATGCTGGCCAGACGCGCCGCGTCCAGCTGGCAGAAGTCGATGGCCTCCGCCTGGAACATCTGCTTGAACAGCACGCGATTCATCCCGTGCTCGCCGGTCGCGACACCGATCGGGGCAACGGCCTTCCGCACGGCCGCGTGGCCGAGGATGTCGTCCGGGCTCGTCGGCTCCTCGATCCACAACGGCTTGAACTCGGCGAGGGCGTTGACCCACTCGATGGCCTCGGGCACGTCCCAGACCTGGTTCGCGTCGATCATGAGGTTCGTGTCGTAGCCGATGACCTCACGGGCGATGCCCAACCGGCGGATGTCGTCGGTCCGGCTCGCACCGACCTTGAGCTTGATGTGCTTGTAGCCCGCGTCGACCGCTTCCTGGCAGAGCCGGCGGAGCTTGTCGTCCGAGTAGCCGAGCCAGCCCGCGCTCGTCGTGTAGCACGGGTAGCCCGTCTCGGCGAGCTCCGCGATCCGGTCCGAACGGGTCGGCACGAGCTGCTCGAGCAGGGCGATCGCCTCGTCGCGGGTCAGCGCGTCGGAGAGGTAGGTGAGGTCGGCGACGTCAACGAGCTCGTCCGGCGTCATGTCGACGAGCAGCCGCCAGAGCGGCTTCCCGGCCCGGCGCGCGGCGAGGTCCCAGACCGCATTCATCACGGCTGCCATCGCCAGGTGCTCCACGCCCTTCTCCGGGCCGAGCCAACGCAGCTGGGAGTCGGACTTCAGCTCACGGTAGAGACCACCGATGTCGCGGATGATCCCTTCGACCTCGCGACCGATGAGAGGCAACGCGCGCTGCTGAGCGGCGAGCACGCAGATGTCGTTGCCGCGGCCGATCGTGAACGTGAAGCCGTAGCCGTTCAGGCCCGGCTCGTCCGTTCGCAGGATGACGTACGCGGCTGAGTAGTCGCCATCCTTGTTCATGGCGTCGGAGCCGTCCATCGTCAGCGACGTCGGAAAGCGGACATCAACGACCTCGACAGCGGTGATGAGGCTCATGGCATCTCCTCGTTCGGTAATGGGCTGCGATCAACACGTCAGGTGCAGGGTCGAACCGCGGTGCGGGTGGAGCGGTCATGCGGGGTCGGGCGCGACATCGCGGCCCAGGCGATCGACCTCAGCGCGCCATCCAACCGCCGTCGACACAGAGGACCTGGCCGTGCACGTACGCCGCGGCGGGCGACGCCAGGAAGACCGCGACGTCGCCGATGTCGGCGGGCGTCCCCCACCGACCCGCCGGAATGCGGACCGAGAGCTGGTCCAGGCGGGCCGCATCGTCCAGCAGGGCGGCGTTCATGTCCGTCTCCATGTACCCCGGGGCGATCGCATTGACGTTGACGCCCCTGCCCGCCCACTCGTTGCACAAGGCCTTGGTCAGCTGCGCGACGCCGCCCTTGCTCGCGGCGTACGCGACCACGTTGAGCCCGCCCTGGAAGCTCAGGAGGGAGGCCAGGTTCACGATCTTGCCCTCACCGCGGTCGAGCATGGGCCGCCCGAAGACCTGGCAGAGCTGGAAGACCGCGCGCAGGTTGACCGCGACCACGTCGTCCCACGCGGACAGCGGGAAGTCGGCCGCCGGATGCCGATCCTGCGTTCCCGCGTTGTTCACCACGATGTCGATCCGGTGTTCGGCGAGGACCGTGCGCGCCGCGGCCTCGATCGCACGGTCGTCCGAGAGGTCCACCGGCACGAGACCGATGCTGCGTCCGAGCTCGTCGGCATGCGCGGTGAGGGAGTCCGGAAGCTCGCTCCGACCGAGCACGACGACGTCCGCCCCCGCTCCGAGAAGTGCTTCGGAGATGCCACGGCCGAGCCCGCGACCTCCTCCGGTGACGACAGCGGTCTTGCCGGTCAGGTCGAAGGGCGATGCGCTCATGCGTCTGCCTTTCCGTCCAGGGGCGTGACCAGGACCTTCAGGCAGTCCTGGCCGTGCGTGGCGGCGGCGAAGGCCGCGCCCGTGTCCGCGAGGTCGAAGGCCTTCGTCGGGAACTCGCCCAGACCGAGTGCGTCCTCGGCGATCAGCCCGATCGCCCGCGTGACGTCAGGTGACGTGTAGACGCGCACGCCGACCAGCGACTGCTCTCTGAAGCAGACCGTCTGGAGGTCGAGAGCGGTCGGTGCCTTGTAGACGCCGACGATGACGATCCGCCCGTGCACCCGCGTCGTGGCAGCCAGCTGCGCGGCGACGCTCGGGTGGCCCGCGGTGTCGAACGTCGTGTCGGCACCCTCGCCGCCCGTGAGCGGCTCGAGCGTCTCGGCCATGCTCGTTCCGTCGGGCACGACGGTGAACCCGAGCCGTGCGGCGACGTCCCGGCGCCACGGGCTCGGCTCGGTGATCACGACCTCGCTCGCACCCTCATGCCTCGCCACGAGAGCGGTGAGGACGCCGATCGGACCGGCACCGTGGACGGCGACCACGTCGCCACGCTCCATCCGCGACCTGGCCACGGCGTGCACCGCGACCGCGAGCGGCTCGGCGAGCGCCGCCGTGCGCGCGTCGACACCGTCGGGAATCGGGTGCAGCACCGCCGGCGGCAGCGCGACGTACTCCGCCATGCCGCCATCCCTGTCGATGCCGTACAGACCGAGCCGACGACACACATGGCTGTTGCCGCTACGGCACGCCTGGCACGCGCCGCAGCTGATCAGCGGCTCCACCGTGACGAGCGCACCTTCAGCGGGACCGGTGGCACCGGCGCGAGCGACCCAGCCGGACATCTCGTGTCCCATGATGAGAGGCGCCTGTGCCCGCGGATGCGTGCCGTGCAGGATGGAGAGGTCGGTACCGCAGATGCCGTTGTAGGCGATCTTCACCAACGCCCATCCCGTCGGGACCTCGGGAAGCGGGACGACCCTCTGCGTGACCTCGTCGGCGGACGTCCAGACCGCGGCCCTCATCGTCGCGCTCATGCTCGAACCGCCTGGATCGGTCGGACCGCGCGGTTCCGTCCGGGTGCACCGAGCACCTGAGGGTTGACGATGTTGCGCGGCACCCGATCCGCCACCACGTCGACCACGTTCTGCGCGGTGCGGCGCTTGAGCTCGCCGTACGACTCCTCCGTGTACCACGCGAGGTGCGGGGTGAGCACGACCGAGTCGAACGCCATCAGCGGGTGGTCCGGTGGAACCGGCTCCTGCTCGTGCACGTCGATCGCCGCACCGAGGATGGTACCG
Source organism: Cellulomonadaceae bacterium (assembly GCA_035531255.1). GTDB lineage: Bacteria > Actinomycetota > Actinomycetes > Actinomycetales > Cellulomonadaceae > JAJDFX01. The sequence goes on along the minus strand of DATKTF010000485.1, from coordinate 430 downwards.
GCGCGCAGCGCGTCCACGAGCGCATCGGTGTCGATGACACCGCCGCGGCTGGTGTTGACCACGAGCGCATCCGGACGCATCCGAGCGAGCTCGGCTGCCCCGATCATGTGGCGCGTCGCGTCGGTGAGCGGCACGTGGAGCGAGACCACCTGCGAGCGCTGGAGCAGCTCGTCGAGCGACACCGACGGTGCACCGTGGAACATCGCCTCGCCCGGCACCGCCTTGATGTCGTGCCCGATCACCGTGTATCCCAGGCCTCTGGCCTTGCGTGCGGTTGCCGTGCCGATCAGCCCGACCCCGACGACCCCGAACACGCGGCCGGCCGTCTGGTACAGCGGGCGCACGGCCGTGAGGTCGAAGGACCCGGCCCGCACGCCGCGGTCCAGACGCGGGATCCCGCGGGCGACGCTCAGCGCGAGTCCGATCGCAT
>DATKTF010000484.1:0-4881 GCA_035531255.1 Cellulomonadaceae bacterium | reverse complement strand
CCGCCCCCAGCAGCAGGATCACGGTGCTCGTGTAGCTGGGCCGCTCCCGCCGGACCCGGCGCAGCGGCGGTCGGTCCGCCAGGCGGCTTGCGTGCGCGAGGTCGGGGACGGCACCCGGGGAGGGGACCGGAAGAGTCGTGGCCATGATCACTTCTCCTGGCTGAAGGCACGGTTCTGCACGAGGCGCAGGAACCCGAACGAGAGGACGAAGGTGGCCGCCGCGATGACCACGGACGTGGCCGCGGCCGAGTAGATGTCGTTGCGGGTGAACGCGTCTCGGTAGACCTTCATGAGCGGCGTCCACGTGCTCGAGATCGTGTTGGTGAGCGGGCGGAGCGTCATCGGCTCGGCGAAGACCTGGAGCGTGGCGATCATCGAGAAGACGAACGTCATGATCAGCGACGGCAGCACGATCGGGACCTTGATGCGCCAGGCGACGGCGACCTCGGTGCAGCCGTCGATCCGCGCGGCCTCGTAGAGCTCGCTCGGGATCGCCTTGAGCGCGGTGTAGATCACGATCATGTTGAACCCGACGCCGCCCCACAGCGCGATGTTGGCGACGGCGAACATCACGAGCCGGCTGGACAGGATCGTCGGGACCTGCCAACCGAGCGCGTGGAAGAGGTAGTAGAAGGGGCTCACCCCGGGGAGGTACAGGAAGCCCCAGAGGAGTGACGAGATCACCGCGGGCACGGCGTACGGCAGGAAGATCGACACCCGGGACACCGTGCGGGCGCGGGTCCGGCGTGAGTCGAGCATCAGCGCGAACAGCAGCGCCAGCGCGATCATCGTCGGGACCAGGAGCAGCCCGTACAGGGCGACCCGGCCGACGCTCGCGGCGAACTCGGGGTCGGACAGCGAGCGCGCGTAGTTCTCGAGACCGGCCCAGACCTCGGTCCGGTCTCCCGTGCCGAGACCGAGCCCGCTGACCTTGACGGTGCGCAGGCTGAGGTAGAGCGCGTACCCGATCGGCAGCGCGAGGAACGCGACGAACAGCGTGATCGCCGGCGCGAGGAACAGGTACGGGGCGAGCGTGCGCCGACGCCCGCCCGCGCGGGCGGGGGCACGGTCGGGGGCGGTTCGGCCGACGGCGGTCATGAGGGTCCTCCGGGGGTGCGGGTGCGCGGTCGGGACGTGCCGACCGGGGTGGCCGCGTGGGCGACCACCCCGGTGACGGCGTCAGCCCTTGACCGAGAAGCCGGAGCTCTTGAGGTCGGCGAGCGTCGTGGTCTGCATGGCCTTGACCGCGTCGACGAAGGCGGAGGCACTCTTCGCCTCGGTGGCCTTGCCGAACGCGTCGTTGTACGACGAGTACGCGACGTTCACGTTGGGGCCGAACGTGAAGCTGCCGGCCGTCTTGGCGATGTCACCGGCGAGCGTGTAGAAGTCCGGCTGGTTGGAGAAGAACTTCGGCGGCGAGGCGAGGGCCTCCTTCTGCGCGGGGATGTCCGCGGGGTAGAGACCGCTGATGCTGACCAGGGCGTCGACGGCCTTCTGGTCGGTGTTGAGCCAGGTCACGAACTCCGCGGCCTGCTTGGCGTGCTTCGACTGGCTCGTGACGGCCATCGCGGACCCGCCCCAGTTGCCGGTGGCCGGCTTCGCGGCGTCCCACTGCGGCATCGGCGCCATCTTCCACTTGCCGGCGGTGTCGGGCGCGTTGCCTGCGAGGACGCCCGGCGCCCAGATCGCGGAGAGCCAGCCGACCTGCGTGCCGTTGTTGAGAGCGGCGTTCCATTCCGGCGTGTACATCGGCTTGTTGTCGATCACCCCGGACTGCACGAGGTCGCCCCAGTACTTCGCGACCTTGAGGGTTGCGGCGTCGTCGATCGACACGGTCCACGAGCTCCCGTCGATCCCCCACCACGAGGCGCCGGCCTGCTGGGCGAGCCCGGTGAACCACCCGGCGTCGGTCGCGGAGAACGTGCCGAGGTACTTGGTCGGGTCCGCCTTGTGCAGCGCGGCCGCGACGTCGGCGTACTGCGCCCACGTGGTCGGGACCGTGAGCCCGAGCTGGTCGAAGACGTCCGCACGGTAGTAGAACTCCATCGGCCCCGAGTCCTGCGGGACCGCGTACACGGCCTTGCCGCCGAGGGTGACCGAGTTCCACACCCCCGCGGGGAACTGGTCCGCGATGCCCGAGGGCAGGTCGCCGGAGATGTCGGCGAGCGCGTCCGCGGAGACGAGCGTCGGGATCTTCTGGTACTCGGCCTGCATCACGTCCGGAGCACCGCTGCCGGCCTTGATCGCGGTCAGCAGCTTGGTGACGGCGGGGTCGCCCCCGTCCTGCTTGTTGACCGTGACCTGGATCTGCGGGTGGGACGCGTTCCAGATCGCGACGACCTTGTCCATGTTCGGGGCCCAGGTCCAGAAGTTCAGGTTGACGGTCCCGCCGCCGGTCGACGCCGCGGTCGTCCCGGTCGATCCTCCGGTGCTCGAGCACGCGCTCGCGAGCAGCGCGACGGCTGCGGCGACCGCCGCGATCCGGGTGCCTGTGGTCAGGCGCATGGTTCCTCCTCGTCGTGGTCCACCGCGCCGTCGCGGTGGGGAGGTGCACCGCGACGCCAGACGCCTCGGTGAACCTGTGCACGGTCACAGTAGGCGCACCCTCATGGCGCTTGTCAACCAGACACATCCTGGTGTTACCTGTTCGTTGCAGGGCAGCGCTTCCTGGGAGCGCGCACAGTTCTGCGACCCTGTGATCGGCCCGGGATCGTGCCCTGGCCCTGGACGAGGAGCCTCATGAGCCCGAGCACGACCCCGCCGACCGCCCTCCCCGTCTGGCTGCCCGGCGTCGACACGCTGTGCTACGGGGGGGACTACAACCCCGAGCAGTGGTCCGAGGAGGTCTGGGCCCACGACGCCAAGCTGATGCAGGAGGCCGGCGTCACCCTCGTGAGCGTCGGGATCTTCTCCTGGGGCCTCCTCGAGCCGCGCGAGGGTGAGTTCGACTTCGGGTGGCTCGACCGGGTCCTGGACCTGCTCCACGACGCGGGGATCCGGGTCGACCTCGGCACCCCGACGGCCTCCCCGCCGGCCTGGTTCTTCCACGCCCACCCCGACGCGCGCGTCGTCACCCGCGACGGCACGACCCTCGGGTTCGGCTCACGCGGGATGGCGAGCCCGAGCTCGCCCGACTACCGCCGCGCGAGCGTGGCGATCACCCGGGAGCTCGCTCGGCGCTACGGGTCGCACCCGGCCGTCGTGCTGTGGCACGTGCACAACGAGTACGGCACGCCCGTCTCGGAGTGCTACTCCGACCACAGCGCACGCGCGTTCCGGGAGTGGCTGCAGCGTCGGTACGTCACGCTCGACGCGCTGAACTCGGCGTGGGGCACGGCCTTCTGGGGACAGCACTACGACGAGTGGGAGCACGTGTCGCCGCCGTCGACCGCGCCGAGCGTCGTCAACCCCACCCAGCGGCTCGACTTCGCCCGCTTCACGTCCGACGCCCTCCTCACGTGCTTCGTGGCCGAGCGCGACGTGATCCACGCGGAGGCGCCGGGGATCCCGGTGACCACGAACTTCATGGCCGGCTCGTGCCAGAGCGTCGACCTCTGGGCGTGGGCCCACGAGGTCGACCTCGTCTCGAACGACCACTACCTGACCGCGGCGGACGAGCGCAACCAGGTCGGTCTCGCCCTGTCGGCCGACCTCACCCGGTCGATCGCCGGCGGTCGCCCCTGGCTCCTCATGGAGCACTCCACGTCTGCGGTGAACTGGCAGCCGAGGAATGTCGCCAAGAGGCCCGGCGAGCTCGCCCGCAACTCGCTGGCGCACCTCGGTCGCGGTGCCGACGGCATCCTGTTCTTCCAGTGGCGCGCCTCGCGGTCGGGCGCGGAGAAGTTCCACTCCGCGATGCTCCCGCACGCCGGGACCGGGAGCCGCGTGTGGTCCGAGGTCTGCGACCTGGGCCGCGACCTCACCGCGCTGGCCGAGGTCCGCGGCTCGACCGTGCACGCCGACGTGGCGATCCTCTGGGACTGGCAGTCGTTCTGGGCGCAGGACCTCGAGTGGCGCCCGAGCGTCGACCTCGACCATCGCGAGCGGATCGACGCCTTCTACGACCGGCTCTGGCGGGACAAGCTCACCGTCGACTTCGCGCACCCCGAGCACGACCTGTCCGGCTACCGCCTCGTGGTGGCCCCGGCCTCGTACCTGCTGACCGGCCGGGCCGCGGAGAACCTCACGCGCTACGTCGAGGCCGGCGGGACGCTTCTCGTCTCGTACTTCTCGGCAGCGGTCGACGAGGACGACGCGGTGCCCGAGGGCGGCTACCTCGCCCCGCTCCGCGCCGCGCTGGGCGTCGGGGTCGAGGAGTTCCTCCCGTTGCGGGACGGCGACCGGGTGCACCTCGCCGCCTCACAGCCCGACGGCCGCGGGTTCGACGCCGTCAGCGCCGACGTCTGGTGCGAGGACCTGACCCTCGCGGGCGCGACGCCGGTCGCCCTCTTCGCCGACGGCCCCGCCGCCGGCAAGCCGGCCGTGACGCGCCACGAGCACGGCGCCGGCACCGGGTGGTACGTCTCGACGCGCCTCGACGTCGACGCTCTCGCGACGTTGCTCGCCCCGGTGTACGACGACGCCGGGCTGAGCCCGACGACAGACCTGCCGCAGGATCTCGAGATCGTGACCCGTCAGGGTGCGACGCACCGTTACGTCGTCGCGATCAACCACACCGATCAGCCGGCCGACGTCCCGGGTCCCGGGACCGACCTCCTCACCGGCGAGAGCAGCACGTCCTCGTTCACCGTCGCGGCCGGGGCGGTACGCGTCGTGCGCTCGGTCTGAGCAGTCGGCGACCTGCGCTCAGTACAGCGGGCTCGGGTCGTCGAGGTCGACGGCGAACCACACGGTCTTGCCGGAGTCGTCGACGATCACTCC
>DATKTF010000483.1:0-9213 GCA_035531255.1 Cellulomonadaceae bacterium | reverse complement strand
GGCCGCGTCCCGCTCCTCGTCAAGATCGCGCCCGATCTTTCCGACGAGGACGTCGACGCGGTGGCCGACCTCGCCCTCGAGCTCGGCCTGGACGGCATCGTCGCCGTCAACACGACGATCGCGCACGATCTCGGTCCGGGCGGGTTGTCCGGACCCCCGCTGCTGACCCGCGGTCTCGACGTCGTCGCGCGCTTGCGGTCGCGGCTCGGCCCGGAGCCGGTGATCATCGGGGTCGGCGGTATCACGACACTGCCGGATGCCCGGGAGTACCTTGCCGTGGGCGCGACCCTCGTGCAGGGCTACACGGGCTTCGCGTACCGCGGCCCGTTCTGGGCCTCACGGCTCAACCGGGGGCTGGCCGCCGATGCGCTGCGACGCGAGAGCCGCAACCGTGCGGAGGTCGCGCTGTGATCCGTCCGCAGTGGGAGTGGGCGTTCGACGGTGCCGATGGCGTGGAGCTGGACCGTCCGGTCAGCCCCGCGTTCGCGAACCAGTACGACGCCGAGGAGTGGGTCGGCGAGGTGTGGCGTGACCTCTCCGCGCAGGGCGTCCGCTCGGCCCGGTTGCTGAACGGTGGTGTCCAGGCGGCACCGGCCCTGGTCGTCCCGCCTGTCGAGCGCACCTAGACGAACGCCCGGGTCCGGTCGGGAAGTCCGCTCCCGGTCGACGGGTCGATCGCCGTCCACGCCGCGGCGAGTTCTCGCACCCCCCGGGTGAGCACGTCGGGTGCCTCCGTGAACGGCAGCCGGAGGAACTGCTCGAAGCTCCCGTCGACACCGAACGCCGGACCGGCGACGACCCGGACGCCGTGATGCAGCGCCAACGCCGCAAGTGCCGAGGAGACCGGCGCGCTGATGTCGGCCCACAGGGACAGCCCACCGGCGGGCCGCTCTGCGCGCCACCCGGGAAGCTCCTCGGCGAGCAGCGCGAGGACGAGGTCGCGTCTCTCGCGCAGCATCGCGCGCCGCTCCGGAAGAACATCGTCAGGTCGGTCGAGCAGGTGGGCAGTGACCAGCTGCTCGAGCACGGCCGTCCCCAGGTCCACATGGGCTCGGCTGACGGACAGACGCGCGACCAGGTCCGGGTGAGCGCGGATCCAGCCGATCCGCAGTCCTCCCCAGTACGACTTGGACGCCGAACCGACCGAGACGACGACGCCGGCGTCCGTGCCCCCACCGGCGAACGGGGTCGGTGGCGCGCCGTCGAGCGTGAGGTCGCTCAGCGCCTCGTCGCCGACGACGACGGTCCGGTGGCGCACGGCCAGCTCACGGACGCGTGCGCGACCTGCGTCGGAGAGGCTCGTCCCCGTCGGGTTGTGGTGGTCAGGGATGAGGTAGACGAGGCGGGGCGAGACCTGGCGGACGGTCGACTCGAGCAGGTCGAGATCCGTCCCGCCCCGGCCGACGGGCACCGGGACCGGTCGCGCTCCGGCAGCGCGGATCGCGGTGATCGCGTGCGGATAGGTCGGGTGCTCGACGACGACGCGGTCCCCGGGGCCGACGAGAGCGTCGAGCAGCAGGTGCAGCGCGGACTGGGCGCCGCCGGTGACGAGGATCTGGTCGGGAGTCGTCAGGACTCCGCGTTCGCAGTACCGCCGTGCGACGGCATCGCGCAGGACGTCGACGCCCCTCGGCTCGTAACCACGTCCCTCGAGGTACCGGGGAAGGGCCTCGAGCGCGGCGAGGTAACCGGCGTGGAGCGCGGCCGGTGCAGGAGGGGCCGCGAGGGAGAGGTCCACGGGGTCGTCCGCCGGGTGGTTCGAGTGGCTCGTCTGGCCCACGAAGCCGGGTACGGTGCCGGTCGACGCGGGCAGGGTGGTGACCGTGCCCGAGCCTCGCCGGCTCACGAGGAAGCCTTCGTCGCGCAGCAGTCGGTACGCCGAGGTCGTCGTCGTCCGCGAGATCCCGAGCGCGACGGCGAGCTCGCGCTCGCTCGGCAGGCGCGTGCTGAGCGGGAGGGATCCCGCGAGCAGCGCCGCGCGGACGGCGTCTGCGAGGGCGGTGTATGCGGGCCCCGCCCGGTGCCAGCTGCCCACGAGGAGCTGCAGCGCCCGGGCCGACATGTGGCGATCCGGAGGCCGTGACATGGTGCCATTGTTCTTCAGGTGGCTATGGAATTCAATGCCACTCCGGCCGGAGGATGGTGCTCATGTCCGACAGCGTCCTCTCCGCCGCGCCGACCGAGATCACCGGACCTCCCGAGTCGATCGGGCGACCGGAGTCGACCGTCGCCACGATCGACTCGTCGTCACGTCCCCCCGCACGCCCGCTCCGACGCGGCACCCAGCTCGCCGTCGGGCTGGTCCTCTACACCCTCTCGATCGCGCTGCTCGTGCGCGCCGGACTCGGCACGATGCCCTGGGACGTGCTGTCCCAAGGGCTTTCGCGGCATCTGGGGTGGAGCTTCGGTACGGTCACCCTCGCCGTGAGCGTGGTGGTGCTTCTCGCGTGGGTGCCGCTGCGGCAGCGCCCCGGCGTCGGCACGATCGCCAACCTGGTGGTGATCGGGCTCCTCGTCGATCCTGCCCTTGCCGTGCTCGCGCACCTGCCGGAGCGGCTCGCCCCGATCGCGGCGGTTCTGCTCGTCGCCACCGGGATAGCGCTCAACGGGCTGGCGACAGCCCTGTACGTCGGCGCGCGGCTCGGGCCGGGGCCGCGTGACGGGTTGATGACCGGCCTCGTCGCGCGCACCGGGTGGTCGGTGCGACTCGTGCGGACCAGCATCGAGGTCGTCGTCGTGAGCCTCGGGTGGTTCCTCGGCGGGACGGCGGGCGTCGCGACCGTCGCCTACGCGGCGGCGATCGGTCCCCTCGTCCACCGCTTGCTGCCGGTGTTCACCCTTGCCGCAGTCCACGGCCCGACGGGGTCGTCGGCTTCCACCGACGGCGCAGACGACGCCTGACGCCCGCCACCGGGGAGGTGGTGGGCGTCAGGGCGGTGCCTCGAGCGGCTGTGCCCGGGTGGTCGACCGTCAGGGTCGCAGCGCGGACCGAACCGTCAGGACGGACGGGACGTCGGTGCCGTTGCTGCCGTCATCGACGCGTCGCGCACGACGGTGTCGCCGAGAGCCTCGTCGATGCGCGCGAGCAGCTCGACGGGGATCGTGACGCCGGAGGCGCGGACGTTCTCCTGCACCTGCTCGGGCCGTGAGGCGCCGATGATCGCCGCGGCGACGTTGGCGTTCTGCAGCACCCAGGCGATGGCGAGCTGCGCGAGCGTCAACCCGAGCTCGTCCGCGACCGGCGTGAGGAGCTGAACCCGCTCCAGGAGCCCCGGGATCTGGAAGAAGCGCCCGATCATGTCCGCTCCACCGCGGGCGTCGGTTGCGCGCGAGCCGGCGGGCAGCGGCGCCCCGGGACGGTACTTGCCGGTGAGGATGCCCTGGGCGACGGGTGACCACACGATCTGCGAGATCCCGAGCTCCGTGGACGTCGGGACGACCTCGGGCTCGATCACGCGCCACAGCATCGAGTACTGCGGCTGGCTCGAGATGAGCTGGATGCCCAGCTGCTGCGCGAGGGCGTGGCCGGCCCGGATCTGGTCGGCGGTCCACTCGCTGACCCCGATGTACAGGGCCTTGCCCTGACGGACGACGTCCGCGAACGCCTGCATCGTCTCCTCGAGCGGGGTCTCCGAGTCGTACCGGTGCGCCTGGTAGAGGTCGACGTAGTCGGTGCCGAGCCGACGCAACGAGCCGTTGATCGACTCGAGGACGTGCTTGCGGGAGAGCCCGCTGTCGTTGGGGCCCTTCGGGCCTGTCGGCCAGTAGACCTTGGTGAAGATCTCCAGGGACTCACGGCGCTCCCCGTGGAGCGCCTCGCCGAGCACCGTCTCCGCCGCGGTGTTCGCGTAGACGTCCGCGGTGTCGAAGCTGGTGATGCCGACGTCGAGGGCGGCTCGGACGCACGCCTTGGCGGTGTCGTTCTCGACCTGCGAGCCGTGCGTGAGCCAGTTGCCGTAGGTGATCTCGGAGATCTTGAGCCCCGAGCTGCCGAGGTAGCGGTAGGTGACCATGGCTGCCACCCTACGTCGGCTCCGACGGGGTCCGAGTGCCGCGCGGACTCCCGACGGGTGGCGCCGAGCCGCCTGTCAGGACGGGTGCTCGCCGCGCTTGACCTGCGGTCGCGGCATGCGTGTGCGCCGGATCTGCGAGGCGCGGCTGACGGTGTACAGCACAAGGCCCTGCATCGACGTGGTCGGGCCGAACTTCGCGATCAGGCGCTTGCGGAGCCGGCGCCACATCAGGACGACGTCGACGACGGTGGCGATCACGAAGAGGTAGAAGGCGATCAGCACGGCGAGGTACGCGTAGGAGGACACCTGCTGGGCGAGGATCTGGACGACGAGGAAGCCGAGCACCCCCGGCAGCATGTACTCGAGCATCGTGCGACGCGCGTCGACGTAGTCCCGGACGAACCGGCGAACGGGTCCGCGGTCCCGCGCGGGCAGGTGACGGTCGTCCCCCGTGACCATGGCCTGGTACTCCTGCTCGCGGCGCACCTTGGCGGCGGCGCGCTCCGCTGCGCGCACCGACTTGCTGTTGCCCGTGCGACCGGCCGGGACGAGCGGACGCTTGTTGGCGGCCTCGGCCTGCTTGCGGCGTGGGGTGGGGTGCCCCTTCCCGGAACCTGTCGTGGACGTGACGTCCGTCGGCGCGGTGGCAGGGGTGGCATCGGTCTTGCGGCGAGAGAACACACCCCGAGGGTAGTCGAGCCGACGGAGTAGCGTGATCGCCCATGACCGAGGAGCCCCGAGCCGTGCCCGCCCCGCTGCCGAGCGACGGATCGCCGGTGCACGCGCCCGTTCCGCGGAGCACCGAGTACTGGCGCGAGCGGGTCGCGACGGAGTTCGGGTCCGTCCGGCGGGACCTCGAGGCGCTCGTCCGCATCCCGAGCATCTCCAACCCGGCGTTCGACCAGTCCGAGGTGCGTGCGACGGCGGACGCTGTCGCGGCGCTGCTCGTCGGCGTGGGTCTGCCGGAGGTCGAGATCCTGACCGCCGCGGGAGCCGACGGGCGGCAGGGAGCCCCCGCCGTCGTCGCGCGGAGGCCCGCCGCGCCGGGCCGACCGACCGTCGTGCTCTACGCGCACCACGACGTCCAGCCCACCGGCGACCCGGCGGCCTGGGACACGTCTCCGTTCGAACCCACCGAGAGTGCCGGCCGCCTGTACGGTCGCGGCGCCGCAGACGACAAGGCCGGCATCGTGGCGCACGTGGGAGCCCTCCGAGTGCTCGGCGACGAGCTGGGGATCGGGGTGACGGTGTTCGTCGAGGGCGAGGAGGAGATCGGCTCGCCGACGTTCACGCCGTTCCTCCACACCTACCAGGACAAGCTGGCGGGTGACGTCTTCGTGGTCGCGGACTCCGCGAACTGGCGCGTGGGAGTTCCGGCGCTGACCACGTCGCTCCGGGGTCTCGTCGATGCCGAGGTGGAGGTCGCCGTGCTGTCCCACGCGGTGCACTCCGGCTTCTTCGGTGGTCCGGTGCTGGACGCCCTGACGGTGCTCGCGCGACTGATCGCGACCCTGCACGACGACGCAGGGGATGTGGCCGTCGAGGGCCTCGTCGTCGGGACGGACCCCTCGGTCGACTACGACGAGGCCGACCTGCGTGCGGACGCGGCGATCCTCGACGGGGTCAGGCTCGCCGGCTCGGGGTCGCTGACGGCACGCCTGTGGACCCGCCCGGCCCTGAGCGTCATCGGGATCGATGCGACGAGCGTCGCCGAGGCGTCGAACACCCTGGCGCCACGGGCGACGGCCAAGCTGTCGCTCCGGATCGCGCCGGGGCAGGACCCGGTGCTCGCGATGGACGCCCTCCGCCGGCACCTCGAGTCGCACGCACCGTTCGGAGCCCAGGTGACCGTCCGTGACGGCGAGGCGGGAAAGCCGTACCAGGCGCCTGCGGACTCGGTCGCGATGCGGGTCGCACGTGCCGCGTTCACCGAGGCGTGGGGCGTGGCCCCGGTCGACATCGGCGTCGGCGGCTCCATCCCGTTCATCGCCGACCTCGTCGACCTCTTCCCGCACGCCGCGATTCTGGTCACGGGCGTCGAGGACCCGGACTCGCGTGCGCACGGCGCCAACGAGTCGGTGCACCTCGGAGAGCTCGAGAAGGTCGTGCTGGCCGAGGTTCTCCTGCTGGTCGGTCTCGCGGCGGGCTGACCGGGCGGGGCTGATCCGCCTCCGCTCAGTAGCCGGGCAGCTCGAGCATCTGGTCGAGAGCGACCCGGGCCCAGTGCGCGTCGTCGTCGTCGACCACGACGCGGTTGACGACACGGCCGTCGACCAGGGACTCCATCGCCCAGACGAGGTGCGGCAGGTCGATGCGGTTCATGGTCGAGCAGAAGCACACCGTCGAGTCGAGGTAGTGCACCGTCTTGTCCGGATGGGCGTTCGCGAGACGTCGCACGAGGTTGAGCTCCGTGCCGATCGCCCAGGTCGACCCGGGCTCGGCCGCGTCGAGGGCCTTGATGATGTACTCCGTCGAGCCGACCATGTCCGCTGCGGTGACGACCTCGTGCGTGCACTCGGGGTGCACGAGCACGGTCACTCCCGGTGCGGCCGAGCGGATGTCGGCGACGTTCTGCGTCGAGAACCGCCCGTGCACCGAGCAGTGCCCCCGCCACAGGATCATCCGCGCGTCGCGCAGCTGTCGCACGGTGAGGCCGCCCTGCGGCTTGCGCGGGTCGTAGACCACGCAGTCGTCGAGGGAGAGCCCGAGCTCGCGCACGGCGGTGTTGCGCCCGAGGTGCTGGTCCGGCATGAAGAGGACCTTGCCGTGGCCGTCGCGCCCACCCACCCGGTCGAAGGCCCAGCGCAGTGCGACATGGGCGTTCGACGACGTGCAGACCGTCCCGCCGTGCCGACCGGTGAAGGCCTTGATCGCCGCGGTGGAGTTCATGTAGGTGACCGGGACGGTGGCCGCTGCCACACCCGCCTCCGTGAGCACGTCCCACGCGTCCTCGACCTGGTGGATCGCGGCCATGTCCGCCATCGAGCACCCGGCGGCGAGGTCGGGAAGGATCACCTGCTGGGCGGCCGACGTGAGGATGTCGGCGGACTCCGCCATGAAGTGGACGCCGCAGAAGAGGATGAACTCGGCCTCGGGTCGCGCGGCGGCCTGGCGCGCGAGCTTGAACGAGTCACCGGTCACGTCGGCGAAGTCGATGACCTCGTCGCGCTGGTAGTGGTGACCGAGCACGAACGCGCGGTCGCCGAGGGCTGCGCGAGCCACCCGAGCGCGTTCGACGAGGTCCGGGTCGCTCGGTGCGGGCAGGTCGCCGACGCACTCGACACCGCGCTCGGACGCGAGGTCTACCCCGCGTCCGAGCAGGAGCAGCGCGGCCGATGGCGCGGGCTCGGAGAATGCCGTCCCTGGGATGCTCGTCACGCGCAGATCATCCCACAACGGGCTCGGCGGACCCCGGTGCACAGACCGCCGCAGGGGTGTGCCAGGATCGCGCCATGCGCATCCTGGTCGCCCCGGACTCGTTCGGCGGAACCCTCAGCGCCGGTCAGGCGGCCGGGGCGATCGCCGAGGGCTGGCACCGGACGGCGCCCGAGGACCAGCTCGAGCTGTGTCCGATGTCCGACGGGGGCCCGGGCTTTCTCGACACGCTCCAGGCCGGCCTCGGTGGGACGCTGCTCTCGGTCACCGTCCCGTCTCCGCTCGGTGAGCCGGTCCCTGCGGCCGTCCTGGTCGTGGATGCCGACGGGGTTCGTACGGCGTACATCGAGACCGCGCAGGCCATCGGGCTCCCGCTCGTCCCGCTCGATCGCCGGGACCCGACGGTCACGTCGACCTCAGGGGTCGGCCGGCTGATCGAGGCGGCTCTCGACGCGGGAGCGAGGCGCATCGTCGTCGGCCTCGGTGGGTCGGCGACGAACGATGCAGGCGCGGGCATGCTCGGCGAGCTCGGCGTCGGGCCAGCCGACGCTCTCGGCGCCGGTGGGTTCCACCTCGGCGAGGTGCGGCCCGCCGATCTCGCGGGGCTCGTCGCCGTGCGGGAGCGACTGTCCGGCATCGAGCTCATCGGCGCCTACGACGTGGATGTCCCGCTGCTCGGGCTGCACGGGGCCAGTGGCGGCTTCGCCGCTCAGAAGGGCGCGACGGCGGAGCAGGCGCAGGAGCTCGAGCGTTCGCTCGGTCACTTCGCCCAGGTGGTGGGCCAGTCGCTCGGGTCGGACCTCGGGCGACCCGACCTGCTCGTGGGGGCGCCGCGCGCGCCGCGTCTGTCGACGGCGGCGGGAACCGGGGCGGCCGGCGGGCTCGGCTTCGGGCTTGCCGTGCTCGGCGCTCGCCTCGTCCCGGGTTCGGTCGTGGTGGCCGGTGCGGTGGGGCTGGCCGAACGGATCGCGGCCGTCGAGCTCGTGCTGACGGGGGAAGGCACGTTCGACTGGCAGTCGCTCCACGGCAAGGTCGTCCAGGCAGTCGCGGCTCGGGCCCTCGACGCGGCGGTCCCGACGGTCGTGCTTGCGGGGCAGGTCACCATCGGACGACGCGAGTGGGGCGCCGCCGGGATCGCCGGCGCGTACGCGGTCGCGACGTCGGACGCCGAGGTGACCGCATCGCTCGCCGATCCGAGCGGCACGCTCGCCGCCCGTGCGGCCCGGCTCGCGCGGACCTGGTCGCACTGAGGCACGGCGTCGGGGGCCGGCTCTGGGGGACACCCTCGTGCGGGTCCGGTCGCGCAGCAGGCCATGGAGTGCGGAGCGGGGTGGGACCTCGGGTGCAGCGTGCCCGCACGGCGCCGTCGTACGCTGAGGGGAACACCCGCGCCGTGCGCGATGTTGGTGGAACAGAAGGACCAGACAGACGACAGGCGTGCCCTGGGCACCTCGCGCGAGCAATGCGGAGACGACGATGAGCGAAACCACCGAGACCGCCACCCATGGCGTCGTGCTGAGCGACGTGGCCGCGGGCAAGGTCCGCAGCCTCCTCGAGCAGGAGGGCCGCGACGACCTCCGGCTCCGCGTCGCCGTCCAGCCGGGCGGCTGCTCCGGCCTGATCTACCAGCTGTACTTCGACGAGCGCGTGCTCGACGGCGATGCGATCCGTGACTACGACGGCGTCGAGGTGGTCGTCGACCGGATGAGTGTCCCGTACCTCGACGGCGCGACGATCGACTTCGCTGACACGATCGAGAAGCAGGGCTTCACGATCGACAACCCGAACGCGGGCAGCTCGTGCGCGTGCGGGGGTTCCTTTTCCT